>NZ_CEXQBZ010000097.1:0-2908 GCF_982712965.1 Neisseria flava
GTCGCATACAGAACCCAGCTTACACAGAGCGCCTGAATAGGCTTTTATGAGTGTCCAAGATTTGGGGGCCAGTTCAAAGTTTTCAGACGACCTTTTGCTATATCAAGCTATCGTTGTATTTTCATTTAAGGCTGAAAACCGTAGGCAAAACAGAAAGACCTTCACTTGGAATTTGAGCTTAGCACCACCATAGTGAGTACCGATCCGAATCTTGGTTTGAACGATGGGTAGGTCGTCTGAAAGCAGATTTCAGACGACCTTTGCTTGAAAAATGCAGGTTTTTCGGCTTCCTTTATCCGATTCGGAATAAGCGTTATAAGAAAGTATTCTTTGTGTTTGCCGTAATTTCACTTAGAATGCTGCCCTCGCACACTTTTTCTTCAGGAGAAGATTATGTTGAAAAAATTCGTACTCGGCAGCATGACCGCATTGGTTTTGGTAGCCTGCGGCGGAGAGGGCGGCAGCGCGTCTTCTTCTGCTCCCGCCCAATCTGCCAACGCTTCCGGTTCTTTAATCGAGCGTATCAACAATAAAGGTACGATTACCGTCGGTACCGAAGGCACTTACGCGCCGTTTACCTACCACGACAAAGACGGCAAGCTGACCGGCTACGATGTGGAAGTTACCCGCGCTGTGGCGGACAAGCTGGGCGTGAAAGTCGAGTTTAAAGAAACGCAATGGGATTCGATGATGGCGGGTTTGAAGGCGGGACGTTTCGACGTGGTGGCAAACCAAGTCGGTCTGACCAGCCCCGAACGCCAAGCGACATTCGACAAATCCGAACCTTACAGCTGGAGCGGAGCGGTTTTGGTTGCGCGTAACGACAGCAACATCAAATCCATTGACGACATTAAAGGCGTCAAAACCGCGCAGTCTCTGACCAGCAACTATGGCGAAAAAGCCAAAGCCGCGGGTGCGGAACTCGTACCGGTGGACGGTTTGGCGCAATCGCTGACCCTGATTGAACAAAAACGTGCCGATGCGACGTTGAACGATGAGTTGGCAGTTTTAGACTATCTGAAGAAAAACCCGAATGCGGGCGTGAAAATCGTTTGGTCTGCACCAGCCGATGAAAAAGTCGGTTCCGGCTTGATTGTCAATAAAGGCAATGACGAAGTCGTGGCGAAATTCAGCACGGCAATCAACGAGCTGAAAGCCGACGGCACGCTGAAAAAACTGGGCGAACAATTCTTCGGAAAAGACATCAGTGTTAAATAATTTTCTTGCTTCGCTGCCGTTTATGACGGAAACACGCGCCGACATGATTGTCAGCGCGTTTTTGCCTATGATAAAAGCCGGTTTTATGGTGTCGCTGCCGCTGGCGGTGGCATCGTTCCTGATCGGAATGGTGATTGCCATCGCCGTGGCTTTGGTGCGGATTATGCCTGCGGGCGGCATCGTGCGGAAAATCCTGCTGAAACTGGTGGAAACTTATATTTCCATCATCAGGGGGACGCCGCTGTTGGTGCAGCTTGTGATTGTGTTTTACGGGCTGCCGTCCGTCGGTATTTTTATCGATCCGATTCCTGCCGCCATCATCGGCTTCTCGCTCAATGTCGGTGCATACGCTTCCGAAACCATACGCGCGGCGATTTTGTCCGTGCCGAAAGGGCAGTGGGAGGCGGGTTTCTCCATCGGCATGACCTATATGCAGACTTTCCGCCGCATCGTCGCGCCGCAGGCATTCCGCGTCGCCGTGCCGCCTTTGAGCAACGAGTTTATCGGCTTGTTTAAAAACACCTCGCTTGCGGCGGTCGTAACGGTAACGGAGTTGTTCCGCGTTGCGCAGGAAACGGCAAACCGTACCTACGACTTCCTGCCCGTCTATATCGAAGCCGCTTTGGTTTACTGGTGTTTCTGCAAGGTTCTGTTCCTGATTCAGGCGCGCTTGGAGAAACGCTTCGACCGCTATGTCGCCAAATAAGGGAAAGCCATGATTAAAATCCGCAATATCCGCAAAACCTTCGGCGAAAACACCATTTTGCGCGGCATCGATTTGGATGTGGGCAAAGGGCAGGTGGTCGTCATCCTCGGACCTTCCGGCTCGGGTAAAACGACGTTTCTGCGCTGCTTGAATGCGCTGGAAATGCCCGAAGACGGACAAATCGAGTTCGACAACGAGCGACCGCTGAAAATCGATTTTTCTAAAAAAACGACAAAGCATGACATCTTGGCGCTGCGCCGCAAATCCGGCATGGTGTTCCAACAATACAACCTTTTCCCGCACAAAACCGCGTTGGAAAACGTGATGGAGGGTCCGGTTGCCGTACAGGGCAAACCTGCCGCCCAAGCGCGCGAAGAAGCGCTGAAATTGCTGGAAAAAGTCGGCTTGGGCGATAAGGTTAACCTTTATCCCTACCAGCTTTCCGGCGGTCAGCAGCAGCGCGTCGGCATCGCCCGCGCATTGGCGATTCAGCCCGAGCTGATGTTGTTTGACGAACCCACTTCCGCGCTGGATCCCGAATTGGTGCAAGACGTATTGAACGCCATGAAGGAATTGGCGCAAGAAGGCTGGACGATGGTCGTCGTGACCCACGAAATCAAGTTTGCGCTGGAAGTCGCCACTACCGTCGTCGTCATGGACGGCGGCGTCATCGTAGAGCAGGGCAGTCCGAAAGAGTTGTTCGACCACCCTAAACACGAACGGACGCAGAAATTTCTGCGGCAAATCCGTAAAGACTCGGCGGATTATCAACATTAAGCCGTTTCGTTACATCAAAGGTCGTCTGAAAACGGATATAGCAGGTTTCGCTAAAACATCCGCCGTTTTCAGACGACCTTTTTCCATCATGGATTCACGTTGAAGCGCTACGGCATCAACGGACGGCGACATATAGTGGATTAAATTTAAACCAGTACGGCGTTGCCTCGCCTTGCCGTACTATTTGTACTGTCTGCGGCTTCGTCG
>NZ_CEXQBZ010000098.1:0-2885 GCF_982712965.1 Neisseria flava
TATATTTGCTCATAAAAAAACTGCACCTTGTGAGTTGGAGGGGATGTCCAACTTTTGGGGTGCAGTTCAAACTTGGATTTGGGTTTTCAGACGACCTTTTTTGCTTATGATTTCCCCGCCATTTTAGAAATGTTTGAAATGGTTGAAACTTCAAAAACTTGGGTTAGTGGCTGGCAATAAGATGAATGGCAGTAGCACAAGTTTGGTAACACGATATATGCCTGCTTATTTCTATCATAGGCAACCGAAGTAGATACAACTGTTTGAACACGTTATAAACGGATTTTAAAAAATAAACGTCGTCTGAAAGACTGTCTCTTTCAGACGACGTTAGTGTTTTAAATATTGATTAAAACGGAGTCATTAAGCCAAGCCTTTTTTATCCAGATAGCTTTCGTAATCGCCCAGATAGTGTTCGTAGCCGCCCTTGCCGTCCAGCTCGATAATCTGGGTGGCAAGCGAGGAGACGAACTGGCGGTCGTGCGATACGAAAATCAGCGTGCCGTTGTATTTTTCCAGCGCCATGTTCAGCGATTCGATGCTTTCCATGTCCATGTGGTTGGTGGGTTCGTCCATAATCAGTACATTGGGTTTTAGCAGCAGGAGTTTGCCGTAGAGCATACGGCCTTTTTCACCGCCGGAGAGAACCTGCACTTTTTTCACCACGTCGTTGCTGCCGAAGAGCAAACGCCCCAAAGTGCCGCGGATGACTTGTTCGTCGTCGCCTTCCTGCCCCCATTGGCGCATCCATTCGCTCAGGTTCATATCGACGTCGAAGTCGTTTTCATGGTCTTGAGGGTAATAGCCAACGTTGGCTTTTTCCGCCCATTTGATGGTACCTGCATCGGGGGCGATGCCTTCGGCGTATTCGGGATTGAATGCACCGGCGAGAAGTTTCAGCAGGGTGGATTTACCCGCACCGTTGGGGCCGATGATGGCGAGGCGTTGGCCTGCTTCGAGGATGAAGCTCAGGTTTTTGAACAACTGGGTTTCAAAGCGTTTGGCCAAATTTTCGACTTCCACCGCCTGACGGTGCAGCTTGGCTTTTTCATCGGCTTCAAAGCGGATATACGGGTTTTGGCGGGTAGAAGGTTTGACTTCGACCATCTCGGCTTTGATTTTGTCTGCCTGTTTCAGACGGCTGGTTGCCTGACGGGCTTTGGATTTGTTGGCGGAGAAGCGGGCGACGAACTCTTGCAGCTCTTGCAGTTTCTCTTTGGCTTTGGCGTTGTCCTTCAGGGCGCGTTCGCGCGATTGGGCGGAGGCGAGCATGTAGTCGTCGTAGTTGCCCGGATAGATGGTGATGGTGTTGTAGTCCAAATCCGCCATGTGCGTGCAGACTTCGTTCAAGAAGTGACGGTCGTGCGAGATGATGATCATGGTGGAGTCGTATTGGTTCAACACGCCCTCTAGCCAGCGGATGGTATTGATGTCCAAGTTATTGGTCGGCTCGTCAAGCAACAATACATCGGGTTTGGAGAACAGGGCTTGCGCCAGCAATACGCGCAGCTTGAAGCCCGGGGCGACTTCCGCCATGGTTGCATTGTGCAAATCTTCGGAAATGCCTACACCGCTCAACAGTTCGGCGGCGCGCGCTTCGGCGGTGTAGCCGTCGTATTCGGCAAACTTGGCTTCCAGTTCGGCGGCTTTCATGTAATCGTCTTCGGTGGCTTCGAGGTTGGCGTAAATCGCGTCGCGTTCGGTCATTGCCGCCCACATTTCGGTGTGCCCCATCATCACCACGTCCAGCACGCGCATGTCTTCGTAGGCAAACTGGTCTTGGCGCAGCTTACCCAGACGCACGCCGTTTTCAATCGCCACTTCGCCCGCAGTCTGTTCCAAATCGCCGCCGAGGATTTTCATGAAGGTGGATTTGCCCGAACCGTTCGCGCCGATCAGGCCGTAGCGGTTGCCTTCGCCGAATTTGACGGATACGTTTTCAAACAGCGGCTTCGCGCCGAACTGCATGGTAATGCCGTTGGTAGAAATCATTATTGGTAAAACCTTTATAAATATAGATAAACAGGGTGTTATAATCGCCGGCGATTGTAGCATATTTTGTATAGGTCGTCTGAAACGGGGCGGAGGAAATGGAAACCGAAAAAATCTATTACGCCGTGATTATTCTGTTGTGCGCCGCATCCATGCTGCTCAGTCCGTTTTTCTACATCCGCCGCACACGTTCGGGCGCAGAATTACGCCACGCACCTCGGCAATGGAAGCCGATTATTATTGCCAATTTGGTGATGATCATTGCTTTGGTGGTGTGGTGGATATGGTTTTGATGATTTGATGAAAGGTATAACAATGAATAAATTGATTTTAAGCACATTACTGCTCGCATTTTCAGCCGTAGCAACAGCATCTCCCGTATTTGAATGTATCGACAAATCGGGGCGTAAAACCTATACGCAGACCGGCGGCAAAAATTGCAAACCGGGCAATATCGGCAGACCTTCGGTTTATACCTCCGCCGCACCGTCTGCACACTCGGCATCAGCAAGCGCTGCTTCAAGAAACTCTCCTTCCGAACAAATGCCACCTCCACCGGCAGGTGCAACGCCCAGCTCATCTTCGGCGCAAAATGAATTGGCTCAGGTACAGAAAAATCTGGAAGAGGGCAAACAGGTTCGTTATGGCAACGAGCGCAACTACGCCCGCTATCAAGAACGGATTAAGAGTCTGGAAAATCAAGTGAAAGCTGCGCAGGAGCGGGTTAATGCAGCAAATAGCATGGGCGGAGAAGGTGAGATGATGCCTGAGTATTGATGGAGGAAAAGATGTCAATAAAAAGGTTGTCTGAAATACCGTTTTCAGACGACCTTGGATTCGGATTTCAAGTGCAACACTAGTGTATCAGTGGTTTGAACAGATTCAAGAATAAA
>NZ_CEXQBZ010000099.1:0-2873 GCF_982712965.1 Neisseria flava
GAAAGGCCGTATGCTACCGCATACTGGCCTTTTTCTGTTAGGGAAAGTTGCACTTCAAATGCGAATCCGCCGACCTTCTCTTATGGTTCAAATAATTTTTATTTCTTCGCCGCCCTTCTCGCGCGGATGACTTCGATCACGCCCGGCAGGATGGAAATCACGATAATCGCCACCATCACCAACGCCAGATTGTTTTTCACCACCGGAATATTGGCGAAGAAATAGCCGGCATAGGAAAACGATACTACCCACAATACCGCGCCGATGATGTTGTAGCGGATGAAAGTGCCGTAGTGCATGCTGCCCATGCCTGCGACAAACGGAGCAAACGTGCGCACAATCGGGACGAAGCGGGCGATGATGATGGTTTTGCCGCCGTGTTTTTCGTAGAACGCGTGGGTTTTCTCCAGATACGACTGGCGGAAGATTTTGGAATCGGGGTTGGCAAAGAGTTTGCGCCCGAAAAACTTGCCGATCATGAAGTTGGCGGCATCGCCCAAAATCGCGGCGGCCAAAAGCAGTGCAATCATGACATGAATATTCATGCTGCCGACCGCGGCAATCCCGCCCGCGGCAAACAGCAGCGAATCGCCCGGTAGAAACGGCGTAACCACCAAGCCCGTTTCGCAGAAAATAATCAAAAACAACACCGCGTAAATCCATACGCCGTATTGCGCGGAAATCTCGACCAAATGCTGGTCGATGTGGAGGATAAAATCAATAAGGGTCGAAATCACGAAATCTTCCTGAAATGAAAAAGACAGGGGTCGTCTGAAAACAGACGCGTCGCCAAATGTCTGCCATTGTATATGAAACCCATGCCGCGCGCCCCTTTTTCAGACGACCCCGCGCCTTGATACGCGCTGACAAAACAACGTACAATAAACCCGATTCCAACCCATCCGGTATGCCTTTGTGAACCAGCTTATTTTCGACTTCGCCGAACGCGGCTATCCCGGTTTCGACAAATTCCTCGGAACGGAAAATGCCGAACTGGTCTATGTGTTACAGCATAAACACGACCCGTTTATCTACGTCTGGGGCGAAGAAGGCGCGGGCAAAAGCCACCTGTTGCGCGCGTGGGTTGCCCAAGCGCTCGACGCGGGGAAAAAAGCCGTCTATATCGACGCCGCCGCCACGCCCCTGACCGAAGCTGCCCTTGAAGCCGACTACCTCGCCATCGACCAAATCGAAAAACTGGGCAACGAAGAACAAGCCCTCCTGTTTGCCGTATTCAACCGTTTCCGCAACAGCGGCAAAGGCTTTCTGCTGTTAAGTTCAGAACACACCCCCCAACAGCTCGTCATCCGCGAAGACTTGCGCACCCGCATGGCGTACTGCCTCGTTTACGAAGTCAAACCCCTGACCGACCAAGAAAAAATCGACGCGCTCGTCAGTATGGCGGCGGCGCGCCAAGTTACCATAGACCCCGAAATCTTCGAATACCTGCTCAACCACTGGCGGCGCGACATGGACAGCCTGATGCAGATGCTCGACACGCTGGACAACTACGCCGTTACCATGGGCAAACGCATCACCCTGCCGCTTCTGCGCCAGCTTTTGAAACAACAGGAAACCCAATGAAAAACCTCGCCATTTTCGACCTCGACAACACCCTTATCAACACCGATTCCGACCACTCTTGGCCGCAATACCTCATTAAAAAAGGGCTGGTTGACGCTGCCGAAACCGAAGCACAAAACGAAAAATTCTACCGCGACTACCAAAACGGCTGCCTCGACATCGACGCCTTCCTCAAATTCCACCTCGCCCCGCTCGCCCGTTACAGCAAAGAAGAGCTGGCGGAATTTCACCGCGAATTTATGGCAGAGTTCATCACGCCCTACATTTCGCCCATGCAGCGTATGCTGGTACAGAGCCACCAAATGGCGGGCGACGAAACCCTAGTTATCTCCTCGACCAACGAGTTCATCATCACCCCCATCTGCCACCTTTTCGGCATCACCAACATCATCGGTACCCAACTCGAAACCGGTGCCGACGGCCGCTACACCGGCAACTACATCGGCACGCCCAGCCTCAAAGAAGGCAAAATCACCCGCCTGAACCAATGGCTCGCCGAACGCGGCGAAACGCTCGAAAGCTATGGCAAAACCTATTTTTACAGCGACTCCAAAAACGACCTGCCGCTGCTGCGCCTCGTCAACGAACCCATCGCCGTCAACCCCGATGCCGAGCTGGAACAGGAAGCCAAAGCAAAAGGTTGGCCGATATTGAACTTCAAATAAGCAACACCGCGCCCGCCGCCCAAACGGGCGCAATATCGTAACGTGGGCTTCGCCCGCGAAAAACAAAGGTCGTCTGAAAATAGCACACCCCCGTAGCGTGGGCTTCGCCCGCGAAAAACAAAGGTCGTCTGAAAATAGCACAACCCCGTAGCGTGTGCTTAGCCCACGGAAAACAAAGGGTCGTCCGAAAACCAATAAAAACAAATTCCCCCTAAACCCTCTACAAATCGACAAATAAGGAAAACACCCATGTCCATCCGCGCCATCATCCCCGCCCTGATGCTTGCCTTCGTCCTACCCGCAACCGCGCAAACCGTCAACCCGGCAGAATACGCCCCCGCATCCCAAAATCCCGCACAACCCATCAAACCCGTCAAACTATCCATCTTGGTTTCCCCCGAAGGCAAAGCCGTAGAAGTCCACATCCTCGAATCCAGCGGTTATGAAGGGCTCGACGAAACAGCCGTCGCAACCGCCAAAAAAGACAAATACAAAGCCGCCGGATACTGGGTGAAATATAAAGGAACCATCGAGTTTAAAAACCAATAGGTCGGCGGATTCGCATTTGAAGTGCAACTTTCCCTAACAGAAAAAGGCCAGTATGCGGTAGCATACGGCCTTTCC
>NZ_CEXQBZ010000100.1:0-2855 GCF_982712965.1 Neisseria flava
TATATATATCATATATAGTATATATACATCGGTGATTTTGGAATTTTGAAATGGTTTTCTTCCATCGGGTTTGACACGATGGCCGTCGGATTGGTAGGTGGGCTGATGATAAAAAGGGAAATGGTCGAATACGCCGACATGGAAATGTATGCAAGTTGGTGGAAGGGGCGTTATGTTTGCCGAAGTAATAAACATATCCTGCACTGCACTAATGACCAATGGGGTTTAACCAAACCGACCCAAGAGCAGATCCGCGAGATGTATCTGTCCACCCGATAACAAAAAGGCCGCCCAAATTAGGGCGGCTTGTTTTATTTAGATGGGTGTTTATTTAATATCGGTTCCACCAATAATCGTCAGGATTGTAATCAGGGTCTGGGATACCGATGGTGTTTTGGCAGGGTGGGGCTGAATATTTCTGGCTGAACGTAGTAGGTTATGGGAAGGATTTTGGGTTCCTTGTACCGTTTCCAAGACTACATTGATGTCGACACAGATCGAACGTAGTATCCGTTGCTGTTCTGTTGAGTTTGGTTGAAGCAGGGAGGCTTGTGTGCCGTACTCCATAAGCTCACCCCTTGGCGCCATCTGAACCACGTCAAAAATGCTCTGTAGCTGCGAAAGAGCATGTTCTAGTTTCAGCAGTTGTACAGACGTGCCTTTGTCGGTCAGCTTGCCTAACTGGAACGAGCGGTTCTTTTTCAGTCTGGGTAGCGTACCTGTAGGCGTCACCATCAGCAGCTACTTCCTGTTGTTCTCGCTGATTGCTCAATGATGTCAACTCTTTACGTAACTTTTGTACAGCTGGAGAATCTACCGTTTCATGCAGCCCGGTCTCCATTGTTGATGACCTGCCCAACAGCCAGAATGAGTGGCGCATCACACCCGAGGACTATGTCCGCCTGTATAACGAGGAGTGTATATGGCGGCTGTTTCGCGGTGTGACCTACGGCATCATTACCACACAAAATAAGATGTATTGCGCAAAAATCCAGTTTAAATTAAGATTCTGTCTTAAGTTAAACTGGATTTTGTTATGTATTACCCACGTCACCTGCAACCCGTTCTGCAAAAGCTGTCCGCCCAATTTCCCGCCGTGTTGCTGACTGGTGCGCGGCAGGTCGGCAAATCCACGCTGCTTCAGCACATTGCGCCCGAATACGGATACCTTACCTTAGACGATCCCTTGCTGCTCGACCAAGCCAAAAACGAGCCGCAACTGTTTTTATTGAACCACACGCCGCCGCTGATTGTGGACGAAGTCCAATACGCCCCCGAGCTGTTCCCCCTGGTGAAAATGGATATAGACCGGCGCAAGCAGAACGGCCTGTATCTGCTGTCCGGTTCGCAGGCTTTTGAGTTGATGCAAAACGTCAGCGAAAGCCTGGCCGGGCGCATTGCGGTATTGAAATTAAACGGATTGTCGTGGCGCGAAATGCGCGGCGATGATTTTCAGACGGCCTTTGTGCCGGACGAAGGCTATTTGGCCGACCGAAACCCCGTATCCAGTTTGCCCGAACACGAAAATATCTGGCAGATTATCCACCGCGGCGATATGCCGCGCTTATACGAGCAGCCCGAAACCGACTGGCAGGTTTACTATGCGTCGTATGTCGCCACCTATATCGAACGCGACGTGCGCCAATTGGTCAATGTAGGCAGCAGCGGCGATTTCACTCGGTTCATGATTGCTATTGCCGCCCGCAGCGGGGAATTATTGAATTACAGCAGCGTGGCCCAGGAAATCGGCGTATCGGTGGATACCGTCAAGCGTTGGCTCACCGTGCTGCAAACATCGGGCATCGTCTATCTGCTGCAACCCTATGGCAACAACCACCTCAAACGCGCCATCAAAACCCCGAAAGTCTATATGCTGAACACCGGTCTGATGGCCTACCTGACCAAATGGCTGACGCCGGAAACCATTCAAAACGGAGCCAAGAGCGGGCAGTTTTTTGAAACTTTTGTCGTGGGCGAAATCATCAAATCCTTCCACAACCAAGGCCAAGAACCGCCGATTTATTTTTACCGCGACACCAATCAAAAAGAAATCGACCTACTGATCGAACACCAGCAGATGCTGTACCCCGTTGAAATCAAAGCCACCGCCAATCCCAATAAAAAAATGGCCGTCGCTTTCAACCTGCTGCGCAACACGCTGCCGGCAAACGAATTGGGCATCGCCCACGGCACGATCATCAACCAGTACCCGCAAAAAATCTGGTTGGCGGAGAATTTGGTTGCCGTGCCTGCGGCCTATGTTTGAGGCTACCTGAAACCGCCCTTCAAGGAATGAACCATGCCCAACACCCCCGCCAACCCCATCCCATCCGAACATTTCCACGACGGCACCCTCATCTCCTGCAAGCTTACCGACTGGACCTTCACGCGCTACCACACGCCCGGCAAATCCGAGTATGCCGTGGTGTACGGCACAGTCGCCCAAGATGGGTCGGGGCGCTTTGCCGCAGGCGGCCGAATCCGCACCTCGCCCGTTACCCTATGGGCTGCACCGCTGGCCCATACGCACAACTCGGTGTACTGCCTGCCGGACGGTGCAGGCTGCTTTTGCGACCTGCCCGCAACCTTGCAGCCTGCCATAGACAGTTTGGGTATTGACCCTGCCGAAGCGGCCATTATCCTGCAAAACACCTTCATGCAGCCTGCACATGCCTTGCCTGAAACCGCTTGTTTCGGCGTTCCGGTAATGCGGCCGGCAGGACAGGGCGATTGTCCGGTCGTCATGGAGCACCACATCGCCGAATTGCCGTTCTACCCGTTTTGGCGGGACAGCAGCATCGGTTCGGCCCAAAGCCTGATAGACGGACAAGCCGCCGTGTTTCTGCACGATTGGA
>NZ_CEXQBZ010000101.1:0-2792 GCF_982712965.1 Neisseria flava
ACAGTACAGATAGTACGGAACCGATTCACTTGGTGCTTCAGCACCTTAGAGAATCGTTCTCTTTGAGCTAAGGCGAGACAACGCCGTACTGGTTTAAAGTTAATCCACTATACTTTCGCCCACACCGGCCGAATAAAATCATCAGGGAACACATCATGATCAACCTCTTAATCATAACCCACGAGGCCGTAGGCGAAGCCTACCGCAGCCTGACCCATCATTTCTTCCCCATGGGAATGCCGGAAAACATCCGTATCCTCGGCGTGGAGCCTGACGAAGACCAAACCGACATCATCAACAATGCCATCGCCGCGTTGCAAGAGTTTCCGGAAAACCACGGCGTATTGATTATGACCGACATCTTCGGCGCAACGCCGTGCAACGCTGCCCGCAGGCTAGTTCGTGCGGGCAAATCCGCCATCCTGACCGGACTGAACGCGCCGATGATGATTAAAGCGACCCAATACTCGCCCATGGCGGAAGATCTTGCCGCCTTTACCGAAACAGTCAGGGAAGCCGCCGTCAAAGGCATTTTCGCCATCACTGCCGAACCGGAAGATTTGGTGTGTAAACAGCACGCCGAAGCCGTCTAACCCGACCAACACGTTTTCAGACGACCCCGCACACCCGAAAGCCGAATATGCAAAAACAACAAATCGAAATCATCAACAAACTTGGTCTCCACGCCCGCGCTTCCAGCAAATTCACCCAAACCGCGTCTCAGTTTCAAAGCGAAGTCTGGGTAACGAAAAACGGAAGCCGCGTCAATGGCAAAAGCATCATGGGCTTAATGATGCTCGCCGCCGCCAAAGGCACGGTCATCGAGCTGGAAACCGACGGCTTGGACGAAGTCGCCGCCATGAAGGCATTGACTGATTTAATCAACGACTACTTCGGCGAGGGCGAATAATGAGTATCGTGCTGCACGGCGTGGCGGCGGGCAAAGGCATCGCCATCGGACAAGCCCACCTGATTACGCGCGGCACGGCTGAAGTGCCGCAATACGATGTTTCAGACGACCTTGTCGATGCCGAAGTCGCCCGTTTCGATGCCGCCATCAAAGCCACGCGCAAAGAGTTGGAACAGTTGCGCAGCGCGATTCCGGAAAACGCGCCGACCGAGTTGGGTGCGTTTATTTCGCTGCACCTTATGCTGCTGACCGACGTGACCCTCTCGCGCGAACCCGTCGATATTTTAAAAGAACAAAAAATCAACGCCGAATGGGCGTTGAAACAGCAAAGCGACAAGCTCGCTGCCCAGTTCGACAGCATCGAAGACGACTACCTGCGCGAACGCAAACAAGACATGCTGCAAGTCGTCCGCCGCATCCACAACAATCTCGTCGGGCAAAGCAACGACCTGAATTTGACCGAAGGCTTGTTTGAAGACACCATCCTGATTGCCCACGACCTCTCGCCTGCCGACACCGTCCTCTTTAAAGAGCAGCGCATCACTGCTTTCGTTACCGACGTCGGCGGCCCGACCAGCCACACCGCCATCTTAGGCCGCAGCCTCGACATCCCTTCCGTCATCGGGCTGCACAACGCCCGCAGGCTCATTACCGAAAACGAAACCGTCATCGTCGACGGCATCAACGGCGTCCTCATTATTGATCCGGACGAAGTCGTCCTCAACGAATACCGCCGCCTCGCCCGCGAATACCGCATCCACAAGCGCGAACTCAACAAACTCAAAAAAACCGCCGCCACCACCGCCGACGGCATCAACATCGAGTTGCTCGCCAACATCGAATCCGCCGAAGACATCAAAGCCCTGCACAACTTCGGCGCAGACGGCGTCGGACTCTTCCGCAGCGAATTCCTCTATCTCAACCGCGACACCATGCCGTCTGAAGACGAGCAGTACGAAGTGTACAGCGCGATTGTGAAAAAGATGAAAGGCAAAAGCATCACCATCCGCACCGTCGATTTGGGCGTGGACAAAAACCCCCGCTGGTTCGGTCAAAATTCCACCCCCAACGGCAGCCTCAACCCCGCGCTCGGACTTACCGGCATCCGCCTGTGTCTCGCCGAACCGGTCATGTTCCGCACCCAAATGCGCGCCATCCTCCGCGCCGCCGCCCACGGCCCCGTGCGCATGATGTGGCCGATGATTACCTCCTTGTCCGAAGTGCGCCAATGCCTTATCCACCTCGACACCGCCCAACGCCAGCTCGCCGAACGCGGCGAAACCTTCGGCACGGTCAGCGTCGGCTGCATGATTGAAATCCCGTCCGCCGCCCTGACCGTCGGCAGCATCCTCAAACTCGTCGATTTCATCTCCATCGGCACCAACGACCTGATTCAATACATCTTGTCAGTCGACCGCGGCGACGACAGCGTCAGCCACCTCTATCAGCCCGGACACCCCGCCGTCCTCAAAATGCTGCAACACATCATCCGCACCGCCAACCGCATGGAAAAAAGCGTCTCCATATGTGGCGAAATGGCAGGCGACACCGCCTACACGCGGATGCTGCTGGGCATGGGGCTGCGCCGTTTCTCCATGAACCCCAACAACCTGCTGCCCGTCAAAAACATCATCCTGCACAGCAACACCGCCCTGCTCGAAACCGAAACCGCCAAAATCCTCCGCAGCGAAGATTCGGAAAAAACCGAAAAGCTGCTGAAATTGCTCAACAGCGCGGAACACGAAGAAGAGCGGCAGGAAGAAGACAGCCCGATAGCGCAGGCGTAAACAGGGTTCTCTATAAACTATAGTCAATTAAAAACAAAATAGTACAATACTCAACTTTGAAGGTTTAACCATGGCATACTCTGCGGACTTAAGAA
>NZ_CEXQBZ010000102.1:0-2749 GCF_982712965.1 Neisseria flava
TTGCAGGAAAGGCCGTATGCTACCGCATACTGGCCTTTTCCTGTTAGGGAAAGTTGCACTTCAAATGCGAATCCGCCTAGCTTTCTACTCTTGAGACAGTTAGAAAACCGCCTGCAACACCAAATAAGAGATCACGGACAACACTGCAGCTGCCGGCAATGTAATCACCCAAGCCAAACCAATCGGTTTCATCAGTTTCCAGTTAGCATTGCGGTTAACCAAACCGATACCTAAAACCGCGCCAACCAAAATATGGGTACTCGATACTGGCAAACCCATTAAGGATGCTGCCATAACAACGGCTGCAGCAGAAAGTTCGGCAGCAAAACCGGAAGCAGGGTGCATTTCCGCCAAGCTGGTTCCGACGGTTTTGATAACCTCTTTACCGACAAACCATAATCCGACAATCAGTGCGATGCCGAAGGTCAGCATAGCGATAGGCGGGACAGCGTTTTGCGCGGTAATACTGTTGGTACGCAATGCATCCATAATGGCGGCAAACGGCCCGATGGCGTTGGCAATATCGTTCGCTCCATGGCTGAATGCAAAACCACAGGCAGTGAAGACCTGCATCCAAGAAAATATTTGAAAAGTAGATTTATCGAGATCTTTGCGCTTAATGCTTTTAGCAAATACAAACGTCGCCATCCAAATTACCGCGCCGACCATAAAGATAATCAGAAAACTGTTGACATTACTCATGCCCAAATGCAGATTGTTCAATCCTTTGAAAATCAGCATCGCTGCAATCATCATACCGCCTATAGAGCCGATAAAGGGAACCCAGGAATGAAGGGCTTTATAGGAATCGACATTGTTTTTCCGATTATCCAATTCATACAGCCCGCGATAATAGTCGGACTGTAATTCGGAAGGTTCGAAATCAGGTTCGTCGTAAAGCTGCGCATCGTGTGCTACTTTGGTAGCATATTCGACTTTTTCAGCTTCGTTCAGAGCTTCAAAGAAAAGACGATGTTGCTCTTTGTATGCTTTCTTTTCCTGTTTGATGGTTTTGAGGGTTCCTTCCGCCCAATCGTTGTAATCTAATACATTTTTCTTAATACGGGAGAAAACGAGGTAGGAAACCAACCCGCCCAACATCGGCGACAGTACCCATGAAAGGGCAATCTCTCCAAGCTTGCCCCATTGGATAAGCGTACCCGCATCAATTTTGTGCATAACCGCCATACACAACGCACTACCGACAATACCACCGATAATGGCGTGGGTAGTCGACACTGGCAGTCCCTTACGAGAAGCGAACAAAAGCCATAATGCTGCCGCCAAAAGCGCGGACATCATAATGAAGACGAATTGCATGGGTTGCAAATCCAACCCGTTTAAATCTACGATACCTTTACGAATGGTATCTGTAACCTCGCCACCCGCTATAACGGCTCCGCTGACTTCAAATACAGCGGCAATCAAGAGTGCCTGCGGGATGGTCAACGTGCCGGAGCCGACACTGGTTCCGAACGAGTTGGCAATATCGTTGCCACCGACGTTAAATGCCATAAATACGCCGAACATCGTGGCGATGATGAAAAGTATAGGATTGTTGTAATGTGTATACCCCAGACCCCAATAAATAAAATAGCCGACCATGCCCACCAGCATAGCGGCAAAAGCGGCGTTAATAAGCTTCAAGTTCGCACTCGGTTGAGTTTGAGCCATGGAAGTTTTCCTTTGGAAATACGAAAGTTGGCAGATTCGGAATCTCTGTCTAATTGTAACCTTTTTACAATCTTTCTTGAAATATTTCTTTATCTCCTCCAATCCTGAATCCGAATAAAATCTGAAACAGCGTTACAATGTTTCTTTTTGCCTACTTCAAAATCACAATTTTATGAATATCCGAAACTATATCGGCATTATGTCCGGCACCAGTATGGATGGTGCGGACGCAGTTTTAATCCGCATAGAAGGCGATCGATGGCGTGAAGCTGTCTCCCACGCATTCATCCCCTATTCAGACGACCTTAGGCATGAATTGCTGGATTTGCAAAATATCGGCAATAATGAACTGCACCGCAGTATGCTGCTATCTCAAAAACTAAGCTGCCTTTACGCAGATACGGTTTCTTTACTGCTAAAACAAACCAACCTGCAAGCCCACGATATTGCCGCCGTTGGCTGCCACGGACAGACTGTCCGCCATGCCCCCGAAGCAGGATACAGCATACAACTTGCCGATCTACCGCTTTTGGCACATCTGACCGGTATCTTTACCATCGGCAATTTCCGCAGCAGGGATTTAGCGGCAGGCGGACAAGGTGCACCTCTTGTCCCCGCATTCCATCAAGCCTTGTTCCAAAGCGACTCCGAGACACGCGTTGTTTTGAATATTGGTGGTATTTCCAACATCAGCGTCCTGCCAAATTCCTCTCCGGCATTCGGCTTTGATACCGGACCGGGCAATATGCTGTCCGATGCATGGATGCAAGCCATTTGGCAACGTCCTTATGACAAAGACGGCTTGATTGCGGCAACAGGAACCGTTTTACCCGATCTACTAACCCGCCTGCTCGAGCACCCATATTTTTCCTCCCCATACCCAAAAAGTACCGGGCGTGAATTATTTTCATTAGATTGGTTGAAAGGTCGTCTGAAAGGTGGCGAAAAACCGGAAGACATTTTGCGAACGTTACTCAAGTTTACTGCCCAAACGATTTATGATGCGACCATCTCAGCCGCTCCTGATGTTTGCAATCTTTATGTTTGTGGAGGCGGTATTCGCAATCTCGTTTTA
>NZ_CEXQBZ010000103.1:0-2243 GCF_982712965.1 Neisseria flava
CAATTTGTCAACATCAGCTTTGTCGGCTTTCGTGGCGATTGCTGTTTTGTTGGTTTCGATTGCCGCTTTATTGGCATTTACATCTGCGCTGATGGTATTAACGACTTCTGCAGTTTTCACCAATGCTTCGCTGTTTTCGTTGACGGTTTCAGTCAAGTCACCCAATGCTTCATCGTGTGCTGCGACAACTTCTTTCAAGCCCAGTCCTTTAAACTCATCGGCTTCAACATCTTCATTAGTGGCTTCGCGGACGGTTTTGTTGCCATTAGCATCAGTTGTGATGAAATTTGAACCAGATGCAAAACCATTAATGGTTTGTTCTAACTCTAAGGTTTTCAAAAGCAGGGCATCGCTATCTTTTTTGAAAGTCAGCTTACCGGTATCTTTATCATATGTTGTGCCTTCGCCGAAGACAGTAAAAAACGCTGCTTGACCTTGATCGTCTTTGCCGCCAACCGCTGCTGCAAAGTTTTGTTCAGCCGCTCCCGCTGCGCCGCTTGCTACGGCTGCCGTAACAGCCATGCTCAATACTTTTACATTGAATTTTTTCATGTTTTTTACCTTTGTATGGTGGGTGTAGGGACGTTGATGCTTTTCCGGCGGCTCCCCGTAAACTGTAAAAGGATTATGCCGTTTCGGGCTGGAACTTAATAATCGCCAAGAAAAGTTTCAATGCATATTGTAAAAGTACGAAATTAAAAATCAAGGCTTGTGTAATTTTTTATAGTGGGAACAGGGGCGCATAGGCCTGTATTCTTCGATTTTTTTGAAATGTATTTTGATGCAATAAATTGCAATAGAATAATAAGCATATGAAATATATGATATTTTAATTTGATTTTTGGGTTTTTTGATGGGTATTACCTTGTTTGGTAGAAAATATTTTAAATTTCTATTTTTATCAATTTGTGGGGAAAAAGCGACGAACGGTATTTTTATCTGACTATTAGGATGCATTTGGCATTTTACTACTACAAGTAAATGTTTTAATTTTTGTAAAGACTTCTCTTGCGTATGAGGATGATGTACTTGTTGTCGGAAAGGCTCTGGTATTCTGGCATAAGGCTTAAATAGGTTTCAGACGACCCTTTTGCTTTTTATTTATAGGGGTCTGCATAGTGATGGCGATATAGCTTGGAAAACCGGGGCTTTATGGATAACGAAAGCTGCGATTTGCTATAGAATTCCTTTTCTATATTCAGATACGGATAAGCTATGGAAACCGCCCTGCTCCTTGCCGGCAAAATCACCGAGCTGACCCTGATTGTCCTGATGGGCATGGCGTTGGTGAAGTTTAAGCTCCTGAATTCCGAACACAGCCGCACGCTCTCCGTCATCGCGCTCTACCTCATCAGCCCGTCGGTGATGATCCACGCCTTCCAAATCGAGAACACGCCCGACATCGTTGACGGGTTGAAACTCTCGGTCGCCTTGGCGGTCGTGTTCCACATCCTGCTGATTGCGCTGGGCAGGCTTTTCAAAACTGTGTTTAAGCTCGATACGCTCGAACACGCTGCCACGGTTTACACCAATTCCGGCAACCTCATCATCCCGCTGGTAATGTCCATTTTCGGACCGCAATGGGTGATTTACACCAGCGGCTTCATCATTGTCCAAATGTTCCTTTTCTGGACGCACTTGCGCCTGCTGCTTTGCGGGCGCGGCAATCTTGCGTGGAAAACCGTACTGACCAACATCAACATCCTTTCCATCTTTATCGGCGTGTTCATGTTTGCTTTCCAAATCAAACTGCCGCACATCATCGACAATACGCTCGCTACTGTCGGCAGCATGATAGGCCCAGTCGCCATGCTCGTTGCCGGAATGTTGATTGCCTCGCTGCCGCTCAAAGAAATCGTCCTCTCCAAACGGATTTACCTCGTCGCCTTCCTGCGCCTGATACTTATCCCGCTGATTCTGTTGGTGTTTGTCAAAGTTTCAGGCATAGCCCGCTTGGGCGGACACAGCGATACCGTCGTCCTTATCAGCTTCCTCGCCACCGTCAGCCCCGCCGCGTCCACCGTTACCCAAATGGCGATGGTTTATGGTCAAAACGCCCGTAAAGCCAGCGCGATTTACGGCATCACGACGCTGCTGTGCGTCATCACCATGCCGCTGATGATTGCGTTGTATCAAGCGATGGTTTAAAAGGGGAGGGCAAGGCAAGGTCGTCTGAGAGCCTGAATTTGGACTTTCAGACGACCTTGCCTTTAAAGCAGATATGATTGTTGTTTCCTGTATGC
>NZ_CEXQBZ010000104.1:0-2072 GCF_982712965.1 Neisseria flava
TCGCATACAGAACCCAGCTTGCACAGAGCGCCTGAATAGGCTTTTATGAGTGTCCAAGATTTGGGGGCCAGTTCAACCCACAAAGCCACCCGCATCCTAACCTTCCCCAACCAGTCGGGGGAAGGGACAAGCTGTCTTACAGCCACCCGTAGTGTGGGTTTTACCCACGATATAAATAACAGGTACAGCTAACGGATTTAGATTGGCAGACGGCAAGTTCGCAGGCAAAGCCCATGTTACTTGAGTTTTCCCAAGCCAGCTTTCATTGCATAAACAACAGTCGTCTGAAGCCCAAAATTCAGGTTTCAGACGACCTTAAAAAGGCGACAATCAGTGTTACTCATAAAGGTTAACCATCATGAAACACATATTTCAAACTATCCTGACAGCCTCCCTAATCCCTTTTCTTGCCTCATGCGGCTTCTCAACAGGCAAACACCGTCCGACGGCCAAACCCCACGTTTCTGCCCGAAAAGTCCAACCCGTCCGCATCAACAATATCGACCACACCCAAGGTTCGCAAGAGCTGATGCTGCACAGCATGGGCCTTATCGGGACGCCGTACAAATGGGGCGGCAGCACTACTTCCACCGGTTTTGATTGCAGCGGCATGATTCAATTCGTCTATAAAAACGCCCTCGGCGTCAGCCTGCCGCGAACCGCCCGCGATATGGCGGCAGCCAGCCGTAAAATCCCCGACAGCCGCCTCAAGGCAGGCGATCTCGTTTTCTTCAACACAGGCGGTGCGAACAAATACTCGCATGTCGGCCTATACATCGGCAACGGTGAATTCATCCATGCGCCAAGCAGCGGCAAAACCATTAAAACCGAAAAACTCTCCAGCCCGTTTTACGCGAAGAATTATCTGGGTGCGCATACCTTCTTTGCCGACTGAAAAAACAGCAAATCAGCAATCGGTATAACGATCCGTTTGGTTTTTGATACGGTATCGATTATCATCATTCCTGCACACGAATGATGAACTGAGAAGTCGGCTAGATAGTCAATCCAAATCGGAAATGCTGATAAAAAAGGTCGTCTGAAACCAAAATTTGGGTTTCAGACGACCTTTGTCTGTTTAAAAAAGATTATTTGAAGCGGTAGCCGACAGTAGCCATGTAGCTGTTGTTGTGGACTTTCAAATCGTCTTTTTTATAACGGGTTTGCTCCCATTCGGCACCGACTTCGACATTCGGCGTAACGGCGTATTTCGCGCCCACACCGTAGCCGAGACCGTTCATATTGCTGCGTTTCGCGCCCAGATTGTCGAAGCGGCCGTAGTGGTAGCCGACCTTACCGTAAGCCAGCGCATTGTCGGTCAGGCGGTAGCCTTGGACGTAGGAAACGTTGGCATCGACTTTTTGTTTCGCATTGCCCGCGATTTTGCGGTGCAGCGGTTTGACACCGGCTTCAACGCCGCCAATCCAGTTGCTTTGTCCGAATTGTGTGTTGTAGCTGCCGCGTACGGCAACGTCGCCTTTAGTTTTCTCATTCAGCTTGGCATTGCGCACATCACTTTTGGTCACGCCCGCGCCGACTTCCAAGCCTGCGCCGGTAAATGAACCGTCAGCGAAAGTGATAGCGGAAGCAGTAGCCAATAAAACAGTCAGTAAGGTTTTTTTCATGATAATGCTCCTTCACGGATAAACAGGAAGCTTGTTTCTGCTTCCGACGAATCCAGTATCGGACGCTTGCGGATGACCCGCAACCGCCTTTGCCGAGGCGTTACCCATTTTCTCAAGTACTTAACGTTTGTAATTCATTGAAACGGCTAAATTTGTATCGACCGAAGTGTCGAGGTGCGCGATTTATAATTTGCGTAAAGTGCGATGAAAAATATGAAGATTTATGGGGCTTGCTGTGTGGAGAGAGGGGTGTTTGGCAGTGGCGGTGGAGTGTAGAAAAAATGATAAAGGCTTAGATGACGGTTTACATTGGTTGGTGTGGTTTTATTGCCATAAGGGTGGGAAAGGACGTCTGAAAATTTTCAGACGGCGGCGGATTCGCATTTGAAGTGCAACTTTCCCTAACAGAAAAAGGCCAGTATGCGGTAGCATACGGCCTTTCCTGCA
>NZ_CEXQBZ010000105.1:0-2034 GCF_982712965.1 Neisseria flava
CCTCGCCTTAGCTCAAAGAGAACGATTCTCTAAGGTGCTGAAGCACCAAGTGAATCGGTTCCGTACTATTTGTACTGCCTACGGCTTCGTCGCCTTGTCCTGATTTTTGTTAATCCACTATAAAAAGGTCGTCTGAAACCCATACATTCGGTTTCAGACGACCTCAAATCACGAATCAGCGTGTACCGAAAATCTTATCGCCCGCATCGCCCAAGCCGGGGATGATGTAGCCGTTTTCGTTCAAATGGCTGTCGAGGGCGGCGGTGTAGATGGTAACGTCGGGATGCGCTTCATTGACGACTTTGACGCCTTCGGGCGCGGCAACGAGTACCAACGCTTTGATATTTTTGCAGCCTTTCGCCTTCAACAGATCGATGGTGGCCACCATAGAGCCGCCGGTCGCGAGCATGGGGTCGATAATCAGCGCGGGGCGTTCGTCCATGCTGTCCACGAATTTTTCAAAATAGGAAACGGGTTTGAGCGTTTCTTCGTCGCGCTGCAACCCGACCACGCTGATTTTGGCAGTCGGAATCAGGTCGAGTACGCCGTCGAGCATGCCCAAACCGGCACGCAAAATCGGCACGACAGTCAAGGTTTTGCCCTTGATGCGGTCGCCTTCGATTTGACCGCACCAGCCGTCGATAATGTATTTTTCAATTTCAAAATCACGGCTGGCTTCGTAAGCCATCAGGCGCGCCAGCTCGGTAGTGAGGGTACGGAATTTGTAAGTGCTGCAATCGGCCTCGCGCATGAGCGTGAGTTTGTGGCGGACAAGGGGGTGATTGATAACGGTTACGTTCATTTGGCAGGCCTCGGATTGTTTTTGAATGGGCGTGATTATACTTTTTTTTGAATACTCGGAAAAGCAGGCAGAACACGGAAAAAGGTCGTCTGAAAAAGTTTTCAGACGACCTTTTGCTATCTTTTATCAGGCTTTCAGCAAATCTTGCAATTCGCCGGCTTCGTACATTTCCATCAAAATATCAGAACCGCCGACAAACTCGCCGTTGACGTAAAGTTGTGGGATGGTCGGCCAATCACTGTATTCTTTAATACCTTGGCGGACGGCATCGTTTTCCAAAACATTAACGGTTACATAATCAGTACAACCTGCGGCATTAAGAATTTGAACGGCGCGGGATGAGAAACCGCATTGCGGGAACTGCTTCGTGCCTTTCATAAACAAAACAACGCGGTGGGTGGTAACAACTTCTTTAATTTGGTCATGAATAGAGGTCATGGTGTGGTATTCCTTACTGACATAATCGGTTAATCGGGAGTTGCGCCATTATACGCAAATTAATGCGACTGGTGTCGGATGTTTAAAAAAGGTTTCCGAAACCCCGATACTGTTTTTCAGACAATCCACCAGCTTGACAGAAACTACCTAATCAAAGATAATCCCGCAATTAATTTGCAGCCGCATCGACGGCATACCCGGCGCCAAGCCGACTTGTTAGGAGGTGATGTTTACATCACGGCGCGTATCCCGCCGGTCGCAAGACACCCGAGATACAAACAACCACTTTTTTACAAACCGCCCTTTTTACTTTTATCCCTTTCGGCGGTTTGAAACCAGAATTCAATTTAAAGGAAATAAAATGCCTGCAATCCGCGTTAAAGAGAACGAACCTTTCGAAGTAGCCATGCGCCGTTTCAAACGTGCCGTAGAAAAAACCGGTCTGTTGACCGAGCTGCGCGCCCGTGAAGCTTACGAAAAACCAACTACCGAGCGCAAACGCAAAAAAGCCGCAGCCGTAAAACGCCTGCAAAAACGCCTGCGCAGCCAACAACTGCCTCCTAAAATGTACTAAACATCAATTGCAGGTCTGCCCTGTGATGCCGAAACACACTGCAAGGCTTGACCTGCGGTGTGTTTTGTTTTTCAGACGACCTTTAGGAGCTGTCGACATTCAATAGTTTCCGTGTCTTTTTATCCCCCAAGCGGTATCTTCTGCGTTGGAAATCCTCACAAGGTGTCCAACCTTGTTGCGGTTTCCGCCTTGAATCTTCCGCTTTGTGAACAAAAATCCA
>NZ_CEXQBZ010000106.1:0-1932 GCF_982712965.1 Neisseria flava
GCTGAGTCCTGTCGCATACAGAACCCAGCTTGCACAGAGCGCCTGAAAAGGCTTTTATGAGTGTCCAAGATTTGGGGACCAGTTCATTTTTCAGATGACCTTTCATTTGTTTTGACTCTTCAACCCAATTCTTTCAATTTCCGGCTCAAGATGCCGTGTACTTCCTGCGCCGTTTCATAGCGGTCTTCTTTGGCAGGAACCGGCTCCAGGAAATGCAGCTCCACTTTACTGGAAGGCTGGCTGATGATCATGCAGATGGATTGCCACAGGCTGGTATCGCCCACATAAGCCGCCTGAAGGTTGGGGCTTGAGCCGTCGGGATTGGGGTATCGGCAGAGCATGGGGATAATGGGAACACCTGCATCGTAGGCGGTTTGGAAAAAGCTGGGCTTGAACGGGAGGATTTCATAACCTTCCGTACTCGTCCCTTCCGGGAAAATGGTTACGGTATCGCCGTTTTTGAGAGCCTCGGTTACGGTGGCGATTTTGGCGGTATTGCCTTTGGTGCCTTTATTGCGTGAAACGTAAACGGTTTGCGCCTGTGTGGCGAGATAACCGACCACCGGCCATTTGGCGACATCGTCTTTTGCCACAAATCGACCCGGGAATGCACCGTTGACCGCCATGATGTCCAACCAAGAGATATGGTTGCTGATTAACAACTGCGCCTGCCCTTCCTGAGGCAACGTACCGAAGGTTTCCAGCTTCATGCCGCATGAAGCGAGGACGCGCAGCGACCAGATTTGGATGGCACGCAGTTTGCGCCGTTTACTGTAAAAGGGAAACAGGAAGAACATTTCCGCCATACCGTAAAGCAGGCAGAAGCCGATACAGAGCAGGCGGAAAGTAAAACGTAGTTTGGCAATCATAAGGTTGTGGTGTGTGTATATTGGTATAGGGTGAAATTGCTAAAAATCGTTGATTTCACAATAGTTGAGGTCGTCTGAAAAGGTTTTCAGACGACCTTTACTCTTTATGGTCTGGGGGCGAAACGCTGGAGGTAACGGTCTGCCAGACGGGTAATGTCCATCATGATAAGCACGTCGGCGCAGTTGAACGCCTCATCGACACATGGCTCGCCGCAAAACCATGCGCCTGCGTTGAGGTAACCTTTAATCAGCGGCGGAACGTCAGGCTTGTCTGACGGGGTAATTTCGTCCCACTTGAGCGGATTGAGCGGCTTGACGCACCATTTTTCAGGCGCAAGGTATTTGGATTTCAGGGCATGATACAGACCTGCCGCATCGCTGCCGCCGTCGTGCATATCAATGCTGCCGCAGCCTATCATGAAGCGCAGGTTTTCGTCTTTCATGAATTTGACCAAACCCGACCACAAAAGCATGACCAAACCGCCGTTGCGGTAGTCGGGGTGGGTGCAGGCGCGGCCGAGTTCGACGGTTTGCGGCAAAATGTCTTTCAAAGGGGATAAGTCAAATTCATGTTCGCTATACCAGCCGCCGACTTTTTTGGCGGTTTCTTCGGTAATCAGGCGGTAGCAGCCGATGACGTCTCCGGTTGCATCGTCAAAAGCCAAAAGGTGGTGGCAATGTTCGTCGTAAGGATCGACATCGCGACCGTCGTCGCTTTCGATTTCTGCACCCAGTTCTTGGGCGAATACCTGATAACGCAAGCGTTGTGCTGCTTCAATTTCCGCCTGCGTTTCCGCAAGGCGCACGCTCAGACCGATTTTGGGGCCGGTTTGGTTGAAACGGCTGGAGGACATTTGACTTCCTGTCGGATGAAAAGAGTTGATTATAGCGGATATGGCAGAGGATTTATATTTCTACCCGGTTGGATGCCTTCATTTGCCGGTTGTTAGACGGAAAGTGTTGGTAAAAGGTCGTCTGAAAACACCTTGGCTTGATTTCATAAGATTGCCCAGTATGGCAAAAGCAGCATAACTGACCACTGATTTAAATCAATTATTAATTA
>NZ_CEXQBZ010000107.1:0-1710 GCF_982712965.1 Neisseria flava
AATGTCTTGATGGGAATTTAGGGGATTTTGGGGGATTTTGCAAAGGCCTCATGTAAAAATAAATCGATAAGGTCTATAATTGGCGCGCAATCCATCATTTCACAGAGACAAATTATGCACACACAAAATCTTATTATCGGCTTTGGCAAAGCGGGCAAAACGCTGGCGGCAGATTTGGCGAAACACGGGCAGCAGGTCGTGCTGGTGGAACAGTCGGCGCAGATGTACGGCGGCACTTGCATCAACATCGGCTGTATTCCCAGCAAAAAACTGATTGTCGAGAGCGAGCAGCGCGGGCATAACGCCGACAAAGCGGCAGTGTTTGCGGCGGCGATGAACGCGAAAAACACCCTGATTCCGAAATTGCGCGCCGCCAATTTCGCCAAACTGGACAATCTGGACGGCGTAACCGTGCTCAACGCGCGCGCCGAGTTTCTCGACGATCGCACGGTCAAACTGACTGACCCAGACGGCGGCGAGCAAACCCTTACCGCCGAACGCATTTTCATCAACACCGGTGCCACCCCGCGCCGCCTGGGTGTGGCGGGCGAAGACAGCCCGCGCGTACTGGACAGCACCGGTGTGCTCGCGCTGAACGAACGCCCGCGCCGCCTCGTCATCATCGGCGGCGGCTACATCGGCTTGGAATTTGCCTTTATGTTCCACGCTTTCGGCAGCGAAATCACCATTCTCGACGGCGGCGACCGCTTCCTGCCGCGTGAAGATCACGACATCGCCGAAGAAATGCTGCGCGTATTAAACAGCAAAGGCATCAAGGTGTTGCAAGGCGTGAAGATTGAAGCGTTCCGCGACAATACGGCGGACACCAGCGTCATCACGTCGCAAGGCGAATTTACCGCCGACGCGGTGTTGGTGGGCGTGGGGCGCGTGCCGAACACGCAAGGATTGGGCCTGACAAACGCGGGCATCAAAACCGACCAGCGCGGCTTCATCCTCGTTGACGACCATCTGCGCGTGCAAGGCAAAAACCACATCTGGGCGATGGGCGACGTGGCGGGCAGCCCGATGTTCACCTACATCTCGCTCGACGACTACCGCATCGTGCGCGAACAGCTTTTCGGCGACGGCAAACGCAACCGCGCCGACCGCACCCCGTTCCCGACCGCCACCTTTACCGAGCCGCCGCTCGCTCATATCGGCTTAACCGAAACCGCCGCGCAGCAATCGGGGCGCGAGGTGAAAGTGTTGAAACTGAAAGCCGACGCAATTCCGAAAGCCAAAATCCTCAACCAAACCGACGGCCTGCTCAAAGCCGTGGTGGACGCGCACAGCGGCGAAATTCTCGGTGTAACCCTGTTCTGCGCCGAAGCGCACGAGATTATCAACCTGTTCAAAATGGCGATCGATCACCGCATCCCCGCCACCTACATCAAAAACCAAATCTTCACCCACCCGACCATCGCCGAAGGGCTGAACGATTTGTTCGCGGGCTGCTAAAAAACTGGTTGTAAAACGACCGCACTTGATACGGAAATGCCGTCTGAAAGCGATTTCAGAATCGGTGCGGGTATGTTGTTTGTAACCAAGTTTGTAGAGGCCGTTTTTCTTTGTCCAGCGGGCATCTTTATCTTTACTCGGTGTGGTTTGGCCGCTGACTTGTCCCTCCTCATCAACTTCTATGGCCTGACGCTGTTTGCTGCCGGCGGTCTGAATAATGGTGGCGTCAATGACGGCGGCGGATGCTTTCTC
>NZ_CEXQBZ010000108.1:0-1048 GCF_982712965.1 Neisseria flava
CAGGTTGAATTTGTCGGTGGCTTTGTACATGCCGTGAACGGACAAGGATTCGGGCGTGACGATTTTGACGCTTGCTTTTTCACGCGGAACGTAACCGCGGGCGGCAAGCGCGCCCAAATCCCAAGCGCGGCGGGCGTATGCGCCGTCGGCTTCCCATTCTGCAGAGCCTTTGAGGGTGTGTGATACTTTGGAGCGGTAGTTCACGCCGACCCGTGCGCGGTCATTGATGTCCCACATCCAGGCAAGTTGATAGCCGAAGCCCCAGTCATGGCCTTTAACTTCGGCGTGTCCGTCAGATTTGCCTTGCGCGCTGACGGATACAGGGCGGCCGGCGGCGCGTGAAGCAAGGCCGCTGGCGAGTTGGCTAATAGCGCCGGAGGCATCCCAGTCGGAATATTTGCGCAATTCGGCTTTGGAATATTGGGCGATCAGGCCGGCACCGAAAGCATGATTTTCATTGGCTTTCCAAGCGACGACCGGCTCGATGTCGATGCTGGTAAGGCCGAGTTTGTTGATGTTGTGGCGCAGCACGGAATCTTTTTCGTATTCGGTGACAGAGCCGAAAGGGACGTAAACGCCCAAGCCCAAAGTTACGTCGTCATTGACTTTGTATGCGCCGTAGAGGTGCGGAACGACGGTGGTTTTGGTGATTTTGCCGCTTTTCGAGCCGGAAACATCGCCGCCTTGATAGTATTGGGCGGAATTGGCTTCGTAGCGGATGCTGGGCAGGACGATGTTGGCGTTGACGGAAACTTGGCTGCTGTCGAGTTTGGACAGGCCGGCAGGGTTGTAGAAGATGGTCGATGCGTCGGCCGCTTCCGCGCCGGAAGAGTTGGCGGTGCCTTGCGCGTTGACCGACTGCGTACCGAAATGGTAGCCCGAAGCGTGGACTGCGCCGGAGAAGAAGACTGCGCTGAGTAAGATTACGGTTTGTTTAATAGGTGAGTTCGTCATTTTCTTATACCTGCGTGCAAATAATAAAGAGGTCGTCTGAAACAAACGCCTCTATCCGATTAGTATAGGTGCTCGATTCTATACCACCTTACCG
>NZ_CEXQBZ010000109.1:0-108819 GCF_982712965.1 Neisseria flava
AAAAACCAGACCAACTGTGATATACTTATTAGTTCGTTCAATCACCGCCAAAGCAGCGAAGAACCGAACTATACCCCTCCCCTCAAAAACCGTCAACTCCCAAACAACAAAAAATTCTACAAAACACACCAACAAACTGAAATACAAAGATTTTTATTTCAGAACCCTCAAAACAGCATTTCAAAACACCCTCAATCCAAACCCGAACAGCCCAAAACCATCCAACTCACACACCGACAAACAACACAACCGCCAACAACACCAAAGGTCGTCTGAAATCTCTTTCAGACGACCTTTGTTATTCAATTTCGCATCATATTTTACCAATCTTGCTCATTCAGAAAATATTTGCCCTCCTGAATATTGCATCGCCTCGTTGACATATATAGGTATAGGCCTTCCTCAAAATTGCTTGTTTGTTCTTTATCCATGTTAGTATAAACATATTTTGAACATGTATTTTAGTCATGAGTAAACATATTCTGCTGGGTATTAGTGGCGGCATTGCCGCTTATAAGTCTTGCGAGTTGGTACGCTTATTGAAAAAACAGGGACATTCAGTCAGTGTGGTAATGAGCAAAGCATCAACCGAATTTATTTCACCACTGACTTTTCAGGCCTTAAGCGGAAATCCTGTTTTAACAGATACGCATGAAAATGGCTTAGGAAATGGCATGGCTCATATTAATTTAACACGTGAGGCAGATGCGTTGGTCATTACACCGGCAACAGCCAATACGATCGCAAAAATTTCCCATGGCATTGCGGATAACCTCCTGACTAATCTTGTTGCCGCACGGAAATGTCCTTTAGCAGTTGCTCCTGCCATGAATGTAGAGATGTGGAACAATCCTGCCAATCTACGCAACATCGAACAACTACGTTCAGACGGTATTACTGTCTTTCAGCCGGCGTATGGCGAACAGGCCTGTGGGGAAATTGGACTTGGCCGAATGCTTGAAGCAGCTGATTTGGCTGATTTAATTTCCGACTTATGGATACCCAAAATCTTATTAGGCAAACGTATTTTGATCACAGCCGGAGCAACGTTTGAAGCCATCGATCCCGTACGCGGTATTACAAACATCTCTAGCGGACAGATGGGTACGGCTTTAGCACGGGCATGCCGGGCTGCAGGGGCTAAAGTAACTTTGATCTATGGACAACTCCAAACTACTATTCCGACCGGACTTTTACATACAGAACAAGCCGTAAGCGCTGAAGAAATGTTCCGCGCTGTTCACAATCATATTACCGACCAAGATGTATTTATCTCCGTTGCAGCTGTTGCTGACTATAAGGTGAAAAATAGCAGTTCTCAAAAAATGAAAAAAGATGGTTCCGGTAAAGTTCCTGTTATCGAATTAACGGAAAACCCTGATATTCTCGCTTCCATTGCTTCTTTACCTACCCCTCCATTCTGTGTCGGGTTTGCCGCTGAAAGCGAACACATCCTAGAATATGCCAGAGTCAAAAAAATCAGGAAAAATATCCCGATGCTGATTGCAAATCAAATTTCCCTGTCAATGGGAAAAACGACTAATCAAATCACCATTATTGATGATGAAAATGAGATTTCATTTCCAGAAACAGATAAACGTCAAGCAGCAGATAACATTGTCAAACATCTTGCAACTCGTCTGAATCGTTCATCATGAACAATATAGCAAAATAATTCTCAAAATAAGTGAGAACAATGCTATTTTTCTGAAAAGTCCAAAGGTCGTCTGAAAATTTTAGCGGAACCCGTTTTCCTGTTTGCAGACGACCTTCATCTTTATCTAAACAAAAAAAGGAAGAAACCGAGGTTTCTTCCTTTTGTATTTGAAGCCGAATACTTAACCGCCGAAGTCATCCAAGAGGATATTTTCATCTTCCACGCCCAAGTCTTTGAGCATTTTGATGACGGACTGGTTCATGATCGGCGGGCCGCACATATAGAATTCGCAGTCTTCCGGTGCTTCGTGGTTTTTCAGGTGGTTTTCGTAAACCACGTTGTGGATGAAGCCTGTGTAGCCGTCCCAGTTGTCTTCCGGCAACGGGTCGGATAAGGCGACGTGCCATGTGAAGTTCGGGAACTCTGCTGCCAGTTGGTCGAAGTCTTCAACATAGAACATTTCGCGTTTGGAGCGTGCGCCGTACCAGAAGGTGATTTTGCGTTTGGAGTTCAAACGTTTCAGCTGGTCGAAAATGTGGGAGCGCATCGGCGCCATACCTGCACCGCCGCCGATGAATACCATTTCAGCATCGGTGTCTTTGGCAAAGAATTCGCCGAACGGACCGGAGATGGTTACTTTATCGCCGGGTTTGAGCGACCAGATGTAGGACGACATTTGTCCTGGAGGCGCATCGGGTACGCGCGGAGGCGGCGTGGCGATACGCACGTTCAGCATGATGATGCCTTTTTCTTCTGGATATGAAGCCATGGAGTATGCGCGCAAAATCGGCTCATCCACTTTCGAAACATATTGCCACAGATTGTATTTATCCCAGTCTTCGTGATATTCCTTAGGAATGTCGAAGTCTTTGTAGGCAACGGTGTGCGGCGGGGCTTCGATTTGGATATAGCCACCGGCACGGAAGGGAACTTCTTCGCCTTCGGGAATGGCAAGCTTGAGTTCTTTAATGAACGTGGCTTTGTTTTCATTGGAAATGACGGTGCATTCCCATTTTTTCACGCCGAACACTTCTTCCGGTACTTCGATGTCCATGTCGGTTTTGACGTTGACCTGACAAGACAGTCGGCAGCCTTCGCGTGCTTCGCGTTTGCTGATGTGGGACAACTCGGTCGGCAGAATGTCGCCGCCGCCACTTTTCACGACAACGCGACATTGTCCGCACGAACCGCCGCCACCGCAGGCGGAGGGAACGAAGATGCCTTGGCTAGCAAGCGCGCCTAGCAGTTTGCCGCCGGCGGGCATAGTCAGCTCTTTTTCATCATTGACTTTGATGGTGATGTCGCCTTCGCTCACCAGCTTAGATTTGGCAAACAGAATCATCAGTGCCAAAGCCAAGACGATGACGGTGAACATCACGATACCTAAAATAATTTCCATGCCGAATCCTTTCTTATAACTGGATGCCGGAGAACGACATAAACGCCATCGCCATCAGGCCGGCGGAGATGAAGGTGATGCCCAGTCCTTTGAGGCCTTTGGGAGCGTCCGAATATTTCATTTTTTCGGTAATGCCCGCCAAAGCGACAATCGCCAACATCCAGCCCAAGCCCGCGCCGAAGCCGTACACGACGGATTCGCCGAAGTTATATTCGCGTTGCGCCATAAACGAAACGGCACCGAAAATCGCGCAGTTTACGGTAATCAGCGGCAGGTAAATACCCAGTGCGTTGTAGAGAGCAGGGAAGAATTTGTCCAAGAACATTTCCAAAATCTGCACCAAAGCCGCAATTACGCCGATGAAGGTGATGAATTTCAGGAAGGTTAAATCCACGCCTTCGACAATCGCGCCGTCTTTGAGCAGCGAGTAAACGAGCTGGTTGGCTGGGACGGACAGGCCGAGTACGAAGGTAACGGCAACGCCCAAGCCGAATGCGGTGGATACTTTTTTCGATACCGCCAGAAAAGTACACATGCCCAAGAAGAAGGACAGCGCCATGTTTTCAATGAAGACGGATTTCACAAAAAGGCTTAAATAGTGTTCCATGTCTTATTTCTCCGCCTGTTCGGGTTTCCATGTGCGCAAACCCCAAATCAAAAAGCCGATGATGAAGAACGCGCTCGGTGCCAGCAAGAAAAGGCCGTTAGTTTGATACCAGCCGCCGTCTTGTACGGTTTGGAAAATGGTGTACCCAAAGAGTTTGCCTGAACCGATCAATTCGCGGATGCTGGCGATGATAATCAGCAACATGCCGTAACCCGCGCCCTGACCGATACCGTCCACCAAGCTTTCCAGCGGCGGCTCTTTCATGGCGAAGGCTTCAGCGCGACCCATCACGATACAGTTGGTAATAATCAGACCGACGAATACAGAGAGCTGTTTGGACAATTCGTAAGCATAGGCCTGCAATAATTGGTCAACCAGCGTAACCAGCGACGCGACAATCGCCATCTGCACGATAATGCGGATGCTGTTTGGAATGTAATTGCGCACCAGCGAGATGAAGAAGCTGGAAAAACCGGTTACCAAACTGACGGAAATACCCATCACGATGGCCGTCTGAAGTTTGGTGGTAACCGCCAGCGCCGAACAAATACCCAAAACCTGCAAGGCAATCGGGTTGTTGTCGATAAAGGGTGAAAACATCAAATGTTTCAAGCGTTTCATATCAGCCATTATTGTGCTCCTGCTGATTTCAATTTGTTCAGGTAGGGGATATAGCCGTTTTCGCCGAACCAGTAGTCGAACGAGCCTTGTACGCCTTTGGAAGTCAGCGATGCACCGGAGAGTGCATCTACGCCGTGTTCTTTATCCGAACCTGCGCCTTTGCCGACGTGCAGGGCAAGTTTGCCTTGTTCGTCAAAGAGTTTTTTACCGACGAATTTTTGTTGCCACAACGGATTGCCGATTTCGCCACCCAAGCCCGGAGTCTCGCCTTGGTCGTAGTAAGTGATGCCATTGATGGTGTTGCCGTCAGGTTGGATGGCGACGAAGCCGTACATGACTGACCACAAACCGTTGCCGTGCATAGGCAGAATAATTTGGCTGACTTTGCCGTCATCGCCTTTTACCAAATAAACTTCGGTGTATTTGGCGCGGCTTTTGATGCCTGCCAAATCGTCTTCGGGTTTGATTTGGATGCTTTGCGCAGGGTCTTTGGCGGCAACGCGCGCGCTGAAGTCTTTCGGCGCGTCTTTCACATATTCGCCGGTCGCCAAATCGACCACGCGTTGTTCGATGCGGTCGGCAAAGGTTTTGCTGATGTCGGTATTTTTATCGAGCAAACCGGCAACGCTCAGGATGTAGCTTTGCTTATCCTGAACCTTTTGTTTTTCCTGCACCGGTTTCAAGCCGACAACCGCGCCCGCCACGATGACCGAGCAAATCAGGCTGACCGCCAACACCACAATCAGCGTGCCGCTGAAGCTGTCTTTATCGAATTTCTTAGCCATTGCTGCGCGCCTTTCTGCGTTTGATGTTCGCTTGTGCGACGAAATAGTCGAAAATCGGGGCAAACAGGTTGGCAAACAGAATCGCCAACATCATGCCCTCGGGGTAAGCCGGATTGACCACGCGGATTAACACGCACATCACGCCGATTAGCGCGCCGTACCACCATTTGCCGACATTGGTAAAGGAGGCGGAAACAGGGTCAGTCGCCATAAACAGCATCCCGATGGCGAAGCCGCCAACAACCAGATGCCAGTACCAAGGCATGCTGAACATCGGATTGGTGTCCGAACCGATAACATTAAACAGCGAAGACATGGCAATCATACCAATCATCACGCCGGCAATAATGCGCCAAGAAGCAATGCGGGCAAACACGATAAATGCGCCGCCGATTAAAAGCGCCAACGTGGATACTTCGCCGATAGAACCGGGCAGGTTGCCGATAAACGCATCCATCCAAGTGATGGATTTACCGGTAACGGCGTTTTTCAGACCTTCCGAACCGTGTGCCGCCCATTGCGCCAACGCAGTTGCGCCAGAATAGCCGTCAACTGCCGTCCAAACGGTGTCGCCGGTAATATTGGCGGGATAAGCGAAGAACAAGAAGGCACGGCCTGCCAGTGCAGGGTTCATAAAGTTTTTACCCGTACCGCCGAACACCTCTTTCGCAACCACCACGCCGAAGGTAATACCTAAGGCAGCCTGCCACAGCGGCAGCGTAGGCGGAACGATTAAGGCAAACAAAATCGAAGTCACGAAGAAACCTTCGTTGATTTCGTGTTTGCGCACGGTGGCGAACAAGACTTCCCAGAAACCGCCGACGATAAATACGGTTGCGTAAATCGGCAGGAAGTAAATCGCGCCGAACAGCATTTTGCCCAACACGCCCGCTTCAGACGACATATTAATGCCCAAAGCGTTGGCAAGGGCGTAATGCCAGTCGTTGGCGATGCTTTGTTGCAGCAAATCGGGTGTCAGCGCACCGAATGCCTGCGCGCCGACGTTGTACATGCCGTAAAACATGGCGGGGAACAAAGCCAGCCACACCAAAATCATCATGCGTTTGGAGTCGAGCGCGTCGCGGACGTGTGCCGCTTTGCGCGTTACCGCGCCGGATGTGTAGAAAATCGTCGCCGCAGCTTCATAGAGGGCATACCATTTTTCATGTTTGCCGCCCGGCAGGAAGTGCGGTTCGATTTTTTCCAGAAAATGTTTCAAGCCCATAATCAGCCTTCCTTCTCAATGGTTTCCAGCACCTTGCGCAACAGCGGGCCGTATTCATATTTACCCGGGCAGACGAAGCTGCACAAAGCGAGGTCTTCTTCGTCCAATTCCAAGCAACCCAAAGCCTGCGCGCTGTCGGTATCGCCGACGATTAAATCGCGCAAAAGCAAGGTAGGCAGGATGTCCAGCGGCATCACGCGCTCGTAAGTGCCGATGGGAACCATGGCGCGGTCGCCGCCGTTGACGGCTGTCGTGAACTTGAAGAGTTTGTTTTTCAGGAAATGACCGAGGGTCGTACGCGTAATCGAGTATTTGTCCGGCTGCGGTGCAACCCAGCCGAACAGCTCTTTGCTGCGGCCTTCTTCGATAACGGAAATCTGATTGTGGTAGCGTCCCAAATAATCATGCGCGCCTTGCGCAATCGCGCCGTTCAATACCGAACCGGAAATCACGCGGTTGTCCGCGTCAACCAATTCGCCGGCAGTAATTTGCGACACCTTCGCACCCAAAACGGTACGCAAGAGGCGTGGCTTGTTGACTTGCGGACCGCCCAAAGCAACTACGCGCTCGGTATTCAGACGACCTGTTACGAACAAACGTCCGATCGCAATCACGTCTTGATAATTGATGGTCCAAACGGTTTTATTCGCGCCGACAGGCTCGATGAAATGAATGTGCGTACCGCTCAAGCCAGCGGGATGCGGGCCACCGAATTCGTGTGTTTCAATGTTGGCGGCGTTTTCAGACGGCACGTCCGCACCGGCTGCTTTACAAAAATGGATTTTTCGTTCGGTCAGGCGGCTCAACACCAGCAAACCTCGTCTGAAATCCTCGGCGGCTTCTTTGATCACAACCACAGGGTCTGCCGCCAGCGGATTGGTGTCCATCGCATTGACGAAAATGGCGAACGGCTCGGCATCGACGGCAGGGATTTTACTGAACGGACGGGTACGCAGCGCAGTCCACAAACCGGATTGAATCAGATTTCGGCGCACTTCTTCGCCGCTTAAGTTTGCCAACGCATCGGGCGCGTAGCGTTCAAACTCGATTTCGTCATCGCCTTCAACGGCAATCACAACCGACTGAAGCACGCGCTTTTCGCCGCGGTGAATCGCGGCGATTTTGCCGGAAGCCGGCGCAGTAAACACCACGCCCGGATTTTTCTTGTCTTCAAACAGCACTTGGCCTTTTTTGACGGCATCGCCTTCCTTGACTTTCATCGAGGGGCGCATACCGGCATATTCTTCGCCAAGCAACGCGACTTCGGTAATGGCCGGACCGTCGTAAACGGCTTGCTCTGGTCTGCCCGCGATGGGCAGGTCTAGGCCTTTTTTGATTTTAATCATAGGTTTGCATTACTTGTGATGAGTTAAACAGAATAAAATGATCCAACTTTTCAGACGACGTTTGAAACTGGAAAGCGTGGGAGAGGTCGTCTGAAAGTAAAGCCTTACTTACGGAAAACAACAATCAAATGAAAACTGTAAAGTGTTTGATTTTAGCAGGAACAGCCCGCTTTATGTCAGATTTACGCAGATTTTTTCCAGCCTTCTACCCCATGTCTCGTACGAAATAAGCCTTCAATAAAAGCACAACATATTGATGCCAAAAATTAATCTCTTCAAAACAAGCGGCAGAATACAAAAAGGTCGTCTGAAAACCGAATCACAAGAATCAGGTTTTCAGACGACCTTTTGAGGACAAGCAATTATCAGAACAACTGCCAAACAAAGAAAATCAGCGTATGCAGTATAAACAGCGGAATCAATATCCCTACCGACCACATCATATAACCAAAGAAAGTCGGCATTGGAATACCGCGCTGCTCGGCAATCGCTTTAACCATAAAGTTCGGCGCATTACCGATATAAGTCAGTGCGCCCATAAACACCGAACCCATGGATATAGCCAGCAGCGAATGGAACAAATGCCCCGTCATCAGAGCCTGAGCATCGCCGCCCGCCATATTGAAGAACACCAAATAAGTCGGCGCATTATCCAAAAAGGCGGACAACAAACCGCTCATCCAGAAATACATCGTATTAATCGGATTGCCTGCGGCGTCATGCACCAACGACACCACCGCACCCAGTGCACCTGCCTCGCCTGCCTTCAAAATCGCCAAAACAGGGGAAATCGTAATGAAAATACCCAAAAACAGTTTGCCCACTTCGGCAATCGGGTCGAAATTGAATTCATTGCCCGCCCTAACCTGCTTGGGCGTAATCAGCAGCGAAACAATGGTCAACACCAGCAAAATCACATCGCGGACCAAGTTTTGCAAAGCATAGTGGCTGCCAAAAATTTCAAATCCCGGATGATTGGGCTTCCACAAGCCGGACAGCAAAACCGCACCGACCACGCCCGCCAGCAGCAGGAAGTTCCATTTACCGGAAATCCGCAAATCTTCCTCGACTTCCTCTTCCTGCTGAATCTGTTCCACACTAGTTTCACGCGCGTGATAGCGGCTGTCGATAATATAAAACACCAGCAACAGCACCACCGTACTGATCAATACGGGCATCAACATGTGTTTCACCGTCCACATGAAATCCACGCCCTTCAAGAAGCCCAAAAACAGCGGAGGATCACCCAACGGCGTCAGTCCACCGCCGATATTTGCCACTAAAAAAATAAAGAATACAACGATATGTACTTTTTTCTTGCGGTAATGATTTGCTTTCAGCAGCGGACGAATCATCAGCATCGCCGCACCGGTCGTTCCCATAAAGGAAGCCATCACCGTACCCGCCGCCAACAACCCAGTATTCAGCGCGGGCGTACCGTGCAGCTTACCCCAAACCAAAATCCCGCCCGAAATCGTGTACAAAGCCAAAAGCAGCAGGATAAAGGGGATATATTCCTCAACCAACGCATGGGCAACCGTATGCACACCCGCCCCGAAACCGAACACAACGGCGAACGGAACCAAAAACAGCAGCGTCCAAAACGCCGTAATCTTGCCGAAATGGTGGTGCCAAGTATGTGCGAAAAAGAGCGGCCCCAACGCAATAGACAAAAGAATCAACGCAAACGGCGCACCCCAAAACAGACTGAGCGACGCGCCGTCAAAATCAGCAGCGTGCGACAAAGTAGGGAATAAGATGAGGGATAAAATTGGTAAGCGGCGCATTGTTTTTCCTTGTTTTTCTTACAGACAAAAGCCCGAACAAACACGCCCGCACAATGCCGAGAAGTCAAACAGAAAACGCCTGCGACCCATCCTGACATTGAACGGAGAAATGTTGCCATACGTAAACCTTGTTTGATTGTAAGTGAAAACCCCGCCCCAAACCAGTCAAAATAACCGACCGCCCTACCCTGCCTCCCAATCTTCAAGTACCTGTTACGCCCTATTCCGCCAACCATATTTTCAAAATCCTTTTGAAAATAAAATGCTAGGCAAACAACAATGTAAACTATCGAAATATAACTTTAGATTTATTTTTCCAAAAATTTACACAATCCGCCCTTACGCAAATAAAAAGCTAAAGGTCGTCTGAAAAATTTCAGACGACCTTTTATTATTCAAACCAAACACAATCAGAACGTTTTGCTGAATTCGACAAACACTCTGGTTTTTCCGTATTCATTATATTTGTCGTTGCTCCATGTTTTGTGGTGGGCGACGGTCAGGCGCGGGGTGATGCCTTTGAAGTGGAAAGCGCGGTGCCATACGGCGAGCGAAATATCCGCTTCTTTATCGCGGCGGTTTTCCTGACCGCTCAAAAGGCTGGGCGTTTGATAACGGCGTTGCGCCGCACTCAGGCGCAACATGGTGGACAGCCCTTTGCCCCATTCCTGCCCCCATGCGGTACGGAGGCTGTAGCGGTCGAAGCTGTCCGATTTGTCTTCTTTATTGCGTTCCTGATAGATGTCGAAACCGCCGACCCAGTATTGACGGGCGTTTCGGTAATAGACAACGGAATTGCTCAGAAGGCGGTTGTTGCTGTCGGAACGGGCGCGCCGGGTGTTTTTCAGACGACCCATTTCAACGGCGCTCAGGGTTTGCAGCTTGGGCTGCCACCAGCGGTTGATGTGCAGGCGCGCACCGCTGGAGTAGGTGTAAGGATCGTTGCCGTAGAAGCGACGTTCGTGGAACGGGGTCAAACCGATGTCGTTGCGCTGGTCGGCGTAACCTGCGCCCACTGAGAAGCGGGTGGTCACGTCGTTATACTTGGTTCGTTCGGGATAAACTTTGCCGTAGGTATCCGCTCCTGCCGTAACGTACCAGCCTTTGGGCAGCGACCATTTTTTCTCTGCGCCGAGTTGGTAGTTGATGGCGGTAGCGTCGATAGGCTCGGGGAAAGTCCAGTTGCCGTATGTGCGGCGGCTGGGCGCTTGGTTGATATTTTGTTCGCGGGTAACGCTCAAGCCGGCGTTGAATTTCCACGAATCGCGCTCGCGCAATGCTTTTCGGTAAGACTCAATGCCTTTGACGAGCGGCTCGGGCAGGTTGGCTTCTGTTTTAAGTTTGTCGAACTGGTCGGCGGCGGCTTCGTTTTGCTTGTCTTCAAACAAAGCGGTGGCAAGCTGCCAGCGGACGACGGGGGCATCGGGGTTTTCGGCGATAAATTGACGGTAATACCCGATGGCTTCTTTCATTTTGCCGTCGTTTTGGGCAACCAGTCCGCGTGCGTAGAGCGCCATGTTTTTATCGTGTCCCGGCCATTGTTCGTAAATCGGCAGGACGACTTTGATGCCCGCGATGTTGCGCGACACAACGGCGGAATACATGGCACGAGAAAGTAATTGGGGATTGTCGAGCAGGGTTTTGGCATCGACGTTCACGACTTTTTCAGACGACGTTTCGGCGGCAGGTTTGACCGCCTCTTCTTCGAAGGGGGCAGGTTCTGCCGTTTTGACCTGCAACTCGGGGGCAGGCTGGTTTGGAGTTTTGGGCGGGGCATCAGCGGCTTCTGCCGCAGACATAGTGAAAAGAGAGAGGAGTAAGAGTGTTTTTTTCATGATCTTTGCAATGTGGAATGTTGGCATTGTAGTGATTGCGTCAATATTATTTATTTGAGATCGGACAACACCATTTATTTCGGTACTGTTTTGTCTCAATATTGTGTTGAGCGCGGATTTTACCGTGTTTTACAGTAAAACAAAATATTGCGGAGGCAAATAAAACGATACGGCATGATTCGGCTTTCACCTAAATCGCAGTTAACGCCCTATCCTGCCGTTTTGGTTCTGTGTGCTTAATCATACAAAAAGGTCGTCTGAAACCTCTTTTCAGACGACCTTTCCGGTATTTCTCGATTTAGCGTTTGTCCAAGTCTAAATCAGCTTTGTATTCGATGCGGCCGTGTCCTTTATTTTCGATGGAGACGTCCAATTCTTGTCTGCCGCGTTTGAATTTCAAATCGGCATCGTCGTGTTTGATTTCAGATTCGACCACATGAAAACCTTTGCTGCGCGCGTGGGCGATGACTTTTTTTGCCAAAGATGGAATCGGGTTGCCGCGTGCGGGCAGTTCGGCTTCGTATTCGAATTCGCCGTTGCCCTGACGATCGGCTTTAACCGTATGCGCGCCTGCGGGAAGGTAAATTTCGGCAGGAAGCGGAGCGGCGAAAGCGGTGGCGGAGAAAAGTGCCAAAATGCCGGTTGCCAATAAAGATTTTGTTTTAGCCATACTGTATCCTTTCGGGGAAGGCATATAAAAACGCCGCCATGTTATCGGCAAGGCAACACCCTATCAAGCAAATAAACCTTGTTTTACGTATGACGGTGTTTTTGCGCGCAGCGTTTACGCGGTTTTGCGATAACCCTGCAAAACCCTGCATCTTGCCCTGTAATAAAAGGTTTTCAGACGACCTTTTGAAACACGGCTTTTGCGCTTTCGGGTAAAATAGCCGCTTTGTTTTTATTCAGGCAGCTTCAACCAAATGTCTTCCTCCCTTTCCAAAAAAACCGCCTACCTGCTGATTGCGCTGGTCGGCATCGCGCTTGACCAACTGACCAAATGGGAAATCCTCGCCCACTTCCGAGAAGGCGAGCGCCTCAATATCATCTCCTCCTTCTTCGACCTGACCCTTGCCTACAACCCGGGCGCAGCGTTCAGCTTTCTTGCCGACCAAGGCGGCTGGCAGAAATTCTTTTTCTTAGGGCTGGCGCTCGTCATCAGCGCCTATCTCGCCCGCGCTATCCTGCGCGACGAGTTCCGCCTTTCGGGCAAAATCGGCGCCGCCATGATTATCGGCGGCGCGCTCGGTAACGTCATCGATCGACTGATTCACGGTCATGTGGTTGATTTTTTACTGTTTTACTGGAAGGATTGGTATTATCCTGCATTTAATGTTGCCGACAGCTTTATCTGCGTCGGTGCCGTTTTATTGGTTTTGGATGGACTGTTCCACAAAAAAGACCCCAAACCGACTGACGAAGCAGTAGCCGACGAACCGACAACCGACAACCTTTAAGGTCGTCTGAAATCCGGACCATACACATGACCCAAAAAACCATCATCCTTGCCAACCCGCGCGGCTTCTGCGCCGGCGTTGACCGCGCCATCAGCATCGTCGAGCGCGCGCTGGAAGAATTCGGCGCACCGGTTTACGTCCGCCACGAAGTCGTCCACAACAAATTCGTCGTGGACAACCTGCGCGAAAAAGGCGCGGTATTCATCGAAGACCTCGCCGACGTACCCAAAGACGCCATCCTGATTTACTCGGCACACGGCGTCTCCAAAGCCGTGCAGCAGGAAGCCGCCGAACGCGGGTTCCGCGTATTCGATGCCACCTGCCCGCTCGTGACCAAAGTCCACAAAGAAGTCGCCCGCCTCGACGCGCAAGACTGCGAAATCATCATGATCGGACACAAAGGCCACGTCGAAGTCGAAGGCACCATGGGACAGCTTCCGCCCGGCAGAATGCTGCTGGTCGAAACCGTTGAAGACGTCGCCGGACTGCAAGTCAAAAACCCCGACAAACTCGCCTACGTCAGCCAAACCACCCTCTCCGTCGATGAAACTAAAGACATCATCGCCGCGCTGAACGCCCGTTTCCCCAACATCCGCAACCCGCATAAAGAAGACATCTGCTACGCCACGACCAACCGACAAACCGCCGTCAAAGAATTGGCGGAAGAATGCGACATCGTCATCGTCGTCGGCTCGCCCAATTCTTCCAACAGCAACCGCCTGCGCGAAGTCGCCGCCCAACGCGGCGTCGATGCCTATATGGTCGACAACGCCGGCTACCTGCAACGCGAATGGTTCGAAGGTAAACACAAAGTCGGCGTAACCGCCGGCGCGTCCGCCCCCGAAGTTTTAGTCAGAGAAGTCCTGCAAACCATACAGCAATGGGGACACGAAACCATACGCGAAGGCGAAGGCGCAGAAGAAAGCATCGTCTTCGTCCTCCCTAAAGAACTACGGCGCGAAGGCGAAAACAAACAAATCCTCAACAAAGGTTAAACTGCTTAGTCCAGCCTTTTCATCCAAGCGGTAAAACAAAAAGGTCGTCTGAAAACCGAGTTTCAAGGTTTTCAGACGACCTTTACCTATTTACCCCTTGCACTCGACCAGCCGTCAGCGTACATTGGTTATCATCACCTTAAAGGGGCAACATCATGAACCCATTACGCTTTTTATCGCTCTTCACCCTTGCATTCCTGACTGCCTGCGCCGCCACGCCGGAGCAACTCGCCGCACGCGCACAGGCTCGGAAACAGGAAGAACAAAACCTGCAAATCCACTTGGCCTCCCAGTGCGACCCCGAAACCGCCCGATTGATACAAAAACAGTTTGAGCTGGCGGATAACCGCTCCGTTCAAACAGTAGAACAGCAAAAATCCTTCCGCCTGAAATATATAGATAAAGTTTCCGACCCCATGTTCCAAGCCTGCTACAAAATGGCATGGCAAAACTACATTTCCCAGCAGCAGCTCCAAGAAGCACGCTATTATTACAACTATTACGACCCTTGGGGTTACCCTTTTTACCGTCCGCCGTTTTGGTGGTAACGACGATACAGGTCGTCTGAAAACATATTCAGACGACCTGTGGTTTATATAAACACCAAGAACGTTTACAATACCCGTCCGTTTACGAACCGCATAAATAACTCATGAAAATCTGGCTCGGTCAGCATCGCACGCCCGACTTCCCTCAGGGAAGTGCCGTTACCATCGGCAATTTTGACGGCGTACACCTCGGACACAAACACATTCTCCAAAAACTCAAGCAAGAAGCCGATGCACGGGGGCTTCCTGTCGTCGTCGTTATCTTCGAACCACAACCCAAAGAATTTTTTGCCCGACAAACCGGTAAAAAACAGCCCTACCGTATCAGCCCTCTGCGCACCAAACTGAATTTGCTTGAACAAACCGGCTGTGTCGATGCAGTTTGGGTGCTGCGGTTTAACCAAACATTTGCCGATATGGATGCCCAAGACTTTATCAATCTGCTTTTACGCAAGACGTTGAATACGCGTTATCTGCTGATTGGAGATGACTTCCGTTTCGGTGCAGGTCGCCGTGGCGATTTCGAACTTTTGGCAGCACAACCTGATATTCAAACCGATCGTACCCCATCTGTTATCGTAGAAGACATCCGTACCAGCAGTACCGCCGTGCGTAATGCGCTTTCTGAAGGACGATTAGACTATGCCAAAAAACTGCTGGGACACGATTACACCTTAAGCGGCAAAGTCAAACACGGTAAAAAACTCGGCCGCACCATCAACGCCCCCACCGCCAACATCCAACTCCCTCCCCACCATTACGCCTTAAGCGGGGTATTTGTTGTTGAAGTAGATGGCACTTTCGGCACAAAACGCGGCGTGGCAAGTTTCGGATTCAACCCTACTGTCAGCAACAACCGCGCCCAAAAACTTGAAGTCCATCTATTTGATTTCAATGAAAACATTTATGGCCAACGCCTGAACGTCCGTTTTCTGCACAAATTACGCGACGAAAAAAAATTCGACAGTATCGCCGAATTAAAAGTACAAATCGAACAAGACATGAAAAATGCCCGACATTGGTCTGAAACATAAGCTTGGACAGCCATTACCATAATGGCATCCTACCAAACAAATGCCTACCAAGGAGAAAAAAGGGGGGGCTGCATAACCTCAAAAAAACGTTTTAAATACAGTTTATTGTAAGCCTCCGACTATTGAATCGGATAAAGTATCATCTTCTTCCGCTGCAACCGTATATTTCTCTTGCGCCCATTCGCCTAAGTCAATCAATCGGCAACGTTGACTGCAAAAAGGTCGGTATTTACTCTCTTCATTCCATATCACCGACTTTTGACAGGTCGGACATTTCACAGTCGTTACTTCAGTCATTATTTATTCCTTCCAAATCATTCTTTATTTTATGCTTGTTACGAAAAGCCTTCTAAATGATGGCTAATTGCCTCTTCAATAGTTGGATACCAATCCATAAATGAAGACTGTAATTCCTCTAAAACCAACTCATTGAATAAATTATCTAAATTCCTTCAATCCATTGTTTCATTTGGACAGAGAAAATTTGCCATAACGACAGTATGTTTATTGTGGGAGTAATCTGATAGGGCGCAAACCATCAGATACTGCCCTGAATGCTCCAGATAAAAAATTCTTTTTTCTAAGGGAGGTCGATTATTTGGGTATCCATTTTCCATTGTTTAAACTTTTCGCCGTATTGGCTTCCGAGTTCTTAAAATTGAATTATCTGTTTTCTGTCAAGTAGGTCGTCTGAAAAACCAAACACAGTTTCAGACGACCTTTTGATTGTTGGATTTCCAATATGCTTTGTCTGTTGATAGGGATATTTCACGTTAGGGCAATGATGTACCAAATTTTGAGTTGCCGGCATATCCCAGATAAAACCTATTCAGTTCCTGAATCTTCTTGGCCAATTCAGATAAAGTTCCTTCATTTTCTAAAACATCATCTGCATAGAGCAGCCGCGTTTTGCGGTTGGACTGAGTATTCATAATGCGCTTGATCTCTTCTGTGTTCAAACCGCTTCTTTGCTGAACGCGAAGAATTTGTGTTGCTTCAGAAACATCAATCACCAATACTCTATCAACAGCTGCCAAAAATTCCGGATTTTCAACCAGCAAGGGGACATCGATGATGCCGTATGCCGCATCGGGATAACAGGTCTTTGCTGATTTGATTTCATTTAAAATCAAAGGCAGTAATACCTCTTCCAATTCTTTTTTGGCTTGAGGTCGTCTGAAAACAATATCCCTCAAAGCAGCACGGTTCAGACTGTTTTGAGTATGAAAAACCTTGTCGCCAAAAAGACGGCGGATAGCCGGTAATGCTATACCGTTATCCGCCGTCAGGTTTCGACTCAGGGCATCGGCATCAATGTGCGGAACTCCCAAATCAGAAAAGATTTTTGCTGCTTGAGATTTCCCGCTGCCGATACCGCCTGTCAAACCTATCCATAAAGTCATATTAAAATCCTGATTTTGTCAGCCACCAAGTGACGGCACGATGTACCGGCTCGTTGGCTACCAAAATAATCCAGCCAGCAATGGCCAAACTCGGACCGAAAGCAAAATATTGTCCTTTGGCAACCCGCCCGATAATCGCTCCAATCAGACCGATTAATGCTGCCATAAAAACCAATACAGGTAAAATGCCGACCCCAAGCCATGCACCTTGAGCAGCCAGCAATTTAAAATCGCCGTTACCCATACCGATTTTTCCAGTCAAAAGCTTATAGATGAAACATAACAACCATAAGCTCATGTAACCGAAAACTGCACCTAAGACGGCGGATTTCAATGGTACGAATGTGCCGTTCAAATTAAACAGCAAGCCTAACCATATCAACGGCAGGGTCAGGCTGTCAGGTAAATATTGAGTATCCGCATCGATAAAGGTCAATGCAATCAATATTGCAGTCAATATTAACCCACCAAATGTAACCATCGTCCAGCCATATTGCCACGCCACTACGCCAAACAATATACCGGTCAATAATTCGATTAAGGGATAACGGATGCTGATGGGCGTTTTACACGAACCGCATTTACCGCCAAGCATCAGATAACTGACAATCGGAATATTTTGCCAAGCCTTTACCGGAGCATGACACTTGGGGCAGCGTGAATCCGGTTTCATCAAATTGAATGGTTGCTGCTCTTCTTCCGTTAATTCAAGTTGCAAATGCTCTTTCGCAAACTGAGTCCAACCGCGTTCCATCATGACAGGAACGCGGTAAATGACAACATTAAGAAAACTTCCGATTAACAAACCAACGACAATAGATAGCGGAATAGCGAATGGCGCTAATGTATCCAAAGATTCCAACATATTAACCTACTACGTTACCGAGGTTAAACAGCGGCAGATACATCGCCACGAGGATTGTACCGATAATGGAGCCCAAAACCACCATGATAATCGGCTCCATCAAAGAAGATAGTTGTGATACAGAGTTATCAACTTCTTCCTCATAAAACTCTGCAGCTTTATTTAACATATCATCTAACGAACCTGACTCTTCACCAATAGCAGCCATTTGAATAACCATATTCGGGAACATATCCGTACTTTGCATACTTGAAGTCAAAGAGAGGCCTTGAGTAACTTTTGCACGGATGTCTTGCGTTGCTTCTTCATAGAGTATATTGCCGGCAGCACCTGATACAGAATCTAAAACCTCAACCAAAGGGACACCGGCAGCAAATAAGGTAGAAGTAGTACGAGCCCAACGTGCAATAGTTGCTTTACGAATGATAGAGCCAAAAATAGGCATACGTAAAACCATGGCATCTACACGTTTTTGAAATTCAGGAGATTTCTGATGCAATTTATATACACCAAATCCAATGCCAATTGCTGCAATAATCATGATCCAGCCATATTCCACAAAAAAGTCGGAAATACTCATGACTGTTTGTGTCATACCTGGTAATTCTGCTCCCATATTGGAGTAAACCTCTTTAAATGCAGGCAAAACCCAGCGCATCATTACGAAAATCAGTACAACCGCAACAACCACAATAGAAATTGGGTACGTCAATGCAGTTTTTACTTTTTTCTTAATGGCTTGTGTTTTCTCTTTATATACAGCAAGTTTATCCAACAGGCTTTCTAAAACACCACCGGTCTCGCCAGCCGCAATCAGATTGCAATAAAAACGGTCGAAATATTTTGGGTATTTGGCAAATGATTTACCTAATGCACTACCTTGTTCCACATCTGCACGGACTTGCATCAACATTTCAGTCATGGATGGGTTGGAGTGTCCGCGTGCGACAATTTCAAAAGCCTGCATTAAAGGCAGACCTGCTTTCATCATGGTGGCGAGTTGACGGGTGAAAACTGTAATGTCTTCCTGAGTAATACGACGCTTTTTGGTTGCCTTTACTTTACTGATACGTAAAGGGCGTATCCCGCGGCGTTGGAGCTTTTTACGCGCTTCTTCTTCGTCTTTGGCGACTACTTCGCCTCGGACTAATTGATCCGTATTGGTATTTTTACCTTCAAACGTAAAACGTTTGCCTTTATTTTTTTGAGCGAATAAGCCTCTTTTTTGCTCTGCTTGAGCCATTTTGTTACCCCTTGGTTTAATGTTTAAGAATGAAGAAAACAAAAGTCCCCGTATTTCTTCGATTCAATGGTTTAATCGTTAGTGTGAGCAATAACTTCTTCTAATGAAGTCAAACCTTGCATAGCTTTTAACAAACCTGCGCGGCGTAAATCGACCATGCCTTCTTTATAGGCCATGTTCATAATATCAACTTCCGTACCATTATTCATAATGACACGTTGCATTTCCTCGGTAATCGGCATCACTTCGTAGACGCCGACACGGCCTTTGAAGCCTTTACCACGGCAACTATCGCAGCCGACAGGACGGTAGAGTTTCCAATCCTTTGCTAAATCTTCATCTGTAAATCCTGCTTTTTTCAATGCGGGAACAGGGGGGCGCTCAACTTCACGCTTACAGCTCGAACACAGACGACGCAATAGTCGTTGTGCCATAATTAAGCTGACAGAACTGGCAATGTTGAATGGAGCAACCCCCATGTTCAACATACGGGATAGGGTCGCAGGCGCGTTATTGGTATGCAACGTTGAAAACACCATATGTCCGGTTTGTGCCGCTTTGATGGCAATATCCGCAGTTTCCAAATCACGAATCTCACCTACCATGATGATGTCAGGGTCTTGACGCAAGAAAGATTTTAATGCTGCAGCAAAAGTCAAACCTTGTTTATCATTGACGTTGACTTGGTTGATGCCTGGTAAATTAATCTCTGCAGGGTCTTCTGCGGTGGAAATATTGACGTCCTCTGTATTTAAAATATTCAGACAGGTATAAAGCGATACGGTTTTACCTGAACCTGTCGGACCTGTTACCAATACCATGCCATAAGGGCGATGAATGGCCTCAAGCAGCATTTCTTTTTGGAAAGGCTCGAATCCCAACTGGTCAATATTTAAAGTTGCCGCATCAGAATTCAGAATACGCATTACCACTTTTTCACCAAAAAGGGTAGGTAGCGTACTCACGCGGAAATCAATGGGGCGACCATGTTTATGGAAAGCAATCTGAATGCGACCATCTTGTGGCACACGTTTTTCAGAAATATCCAAACGCGCCATTACTTTAATACGTGAAGCCAGCTGTCCGCGTACTGCAACAGGCGGTTGAACCACTTCTCTTAGCTGACCGTCTACGCGAAAACGAACACGAGCCATTTGTTCGTAAAATTCAAAATGTATATCAGATGCGCCTGCGTTTAGTGCATCCGATAAAGTTTTGTGAATAAAACGAGGGATAGGACCGTCTTCAGCTTCTTCATTGTCAATGTAGAGAGCTTGTGAGGGTTGAGCAGCTTCTTGTTCTTCACTAATTTCTTTTAAGATGGTAGTAGAACGTTGTCCTAACCATTCTAGAAGGGAACTTAATTGATCGTCAGGTACGACAACCAAATCAACTGTCACTCCTGAAGCAAAAGCTATTTTTTGAAAACTTTGGATTTGAGTAGGATCTGAAACCGCTAAATATACCTTTCGACCGCGACGAAAAATCGGAACACAGCGATTCTGAACCATCTGTTCTTCGGTCAAAACATCCATAACAATATTGTTACGTGGATAATAATGTAAATCCAAGAGTGGATAACTAAAAACTCGCGCAACCAACTCACCCAAAGACCTTGGGCTAATAATCTTATCCGCAAAAAGCATAGGCAAGATTTCCTGCCCCGTTTTCAATATATTGTTGTAATGCTCTGCCTGGGTACTGTTGATTGTCTGACTTTGAACTAAAACTCGTAATAATCCGATACTCATTGTTTGCTATCCGTTTCTTATTTTCTCTTTTTTTGCAAAGAGTATGCTTATTTTATCATCCATTATGCCTAAAACATATCAGGACGTTCTAATATCATTCAACTTTGCTTTTCATTGTGAAAAATATGACACAAACGCCCCTTACCAAATTCTAAGGGGTTATTATAAAACAACCACTGTCCGTGCAGAATCCCATTACACTACTATTTAAACAGTCAAAATAACAAAACCGAGTTTTGCAAAATCACAAAACTCGGTTTTAATTTATAAAATCAAACTATTACTAGTTACTGGCGGATACGTGCAGCAGGAGCTGGAGCTACCTCGCGAATAATCACTTCACGAACTACTTCAGGAGCAGACTTTTTAGGACCGCAACCTTCTGGCAACCAGAAGAATGACTGGGCATTTTTGTCTTTGTCAAACAAAATCTTGTATTGACAAGTTTTATGCTCACCGTTTTCACGGTAATTGAACAAATAATCCCACTCACGAACACCATACAAGCCTTCTTGGAAATGAGGACGACCGATCAATTCGTAAATTTGGTCTTTATTCATACCCGCTTCAATTTGACGGACGTTATCCCAATTCGGCCAAGTACCATGCTGAGTACCATCATGACGGAAGGTAGTTTTAGCAGCATCAGGCCATACAGGGTTATCAGTAGTACCTTCTTTGCTGACTTTGCTTAAATTACCACAAGCAGCCAAAGTCAATGCCGCGATAACTGGCAAAATGATTGATAATTTCATGTTTTTTCCTTTATATCGATATCATTCTTCAACTGGGGTCGTCTGAACCGACCAACCCCTTCAGGCCTTACCATTGATAGCCTACGCTACCACCCCAGTTTACGTCTTTGCGTGTATTAACACTGACACCGGTTTTAACAGACCATTTGTTGTTATCTGAGTTATGAGCATAACCCACTGCAATAGCCTGTTCATTGCGATAGCCACCTACCGCAGCAGAAACCATGCTCTTACCTGCTTCATTCGGACGTTGCAAGAAGGCAATCGCAGTCGCACCGGCGATACCTGCACGCAAATCCTTATCCATATCATTCAAGCGGTTACCAATACCATTAACTTGATTTTGTAAATTGGTGATTGCAGTAGAGTTACCTTGCGAACGTGCAGCAACTTGATACAATTGACTACCGTTAATAGCATCAGTACTGGTTGTACTAATACGACCAGCAGCAACATTAGTGATAGTACGCTCACCACCCGCATAGCCAACACTAACGGTAGAACGAGGATTGGTACCTGCAAAGCCACTATAAGACACACCATTTACAGTTGCACTGTTAGTGCCTACTGCCTCAGCAGTTTCAGAACCTGCACCCAAAGCAACGGAACCTGCATGAGAAGCTATCGCACGGGAGCCAATAGCCACTGCCGAATTAGCAGAAGCTTTAGACTGCAAGCCATAAGCCACACTTGACTGACCTGACGCAGAAGATGCTGCACCTGTAGCAGTAGAATACATTGCAGAAGCTACAGAACCAGTACCCAAAGCAGTTGCGCCTTGGGCAGTTGCACGAGCTTTTTGACCTGCGGCAGTCGTTACATTACCAACTGCTTGCGCACCTTGGCCAAAGGCCGTAGCGGCAATACCGTCTGCATTAGATAGAGTACCAACAGCGGTAGCAGACTCACCCGCAGAAGTGGTGCTGGTACCGATAGCGATACCGCTATGACCTGTTGCCTTTGTATTTACACCGATAGCCATACCAAAACGATCAGTAGCGCCATCGTTGTTGTAGTTAGGACGTTGAACACCAGCATCACTACTGATACTAATGTAATTTTCAGCTGAAGCAGCAGATGCTGCAAACAAACCGAAAGCGGCAAACGATACGGACATTGCCGTATTGAGCGCGGTAAAACGATTCATGTGTGCTTTGTGTTTCATATTTTATCTCCCTGATAAAAACACATAATGATAGTTATCGAAAAGATCGAACCAAAGATAATATATGTTTTTGCATATTATGATTGACAAATATTTACCGTTTATCTAATATACATACCACTTATCTAACACTTACAAAAAAATGTAACCGATTCAATCCATCTAAAACAAATAAATCAGTACAATCAATATACTGGATCGATTTACAATCCAATTAATCTATACATGATTGCATTATATTGGACTAGCTGTCTTCTCATTTATTATTTTTTTTTATCATGGCTTAACACGTTCTCTATATTATTAATTATTAACAGTATTGTTTGCCATGAATATATAACCTAGCACATATTAACAATTGAAATTAGTAGGGAAATATATGATATTCTGCAATTTTGTGTCTAATTTTCATATAAAAAGCAATTTAAATTTAAAATAAAACAAAAATTTACCAATAAAATTTTTAGAGGCTATTTTTATCTACAAGAATGTTTTCCATACATATATCCACAAATTCCCATCTCTTACCTCTATACCCCAACTTTCACGCATCTTTCTACAACTGAAACATGTTAAAAAAGTGTTGTATTTAGACAAAAATCATCTATCCTCATAGATGATGATCTTTCTAATTTCGTCAATCTTATCTAACAACACCTATTTCCCACTCACTCCAAAATTAAGTATTTCAAAATCACTGGCCTCCCTATTCAGCTATTCTCATTAGCTTTGGATCTGCTCATCTCGTCCCGTTTTAGATTGAATCGTCTATAATCCCCTCCTGATACCTTTTTTATACGCCCATCACATCTTGGAATATCATTATGATACGTTGGTTATACAATCAACTTTGGCATATCGCTCCTTTGTTTATCCGCCGTTATCTAAAAAAGAGAGCTAAAAAATCAACATCCTATTTGGAACACTGGGATGAAAGATTCGGCAAAAAAATGAGCAAGCCCGTACGTCATCCGATTTGGATTCACGCCGTTTCTGTCGGGGAAACCCGTGCTGCGCAGCCACTCATTGAAGCATTACAGAACTATTTCCCAGATGTCCCTTTATTACTGACTCAAATGACACCGACCGGAAGGCATACGGCGCAAACCCTATATCCCAATGCGCAATGCCGCTATATTCCCTACGACAAACCAGAATGGGTTGGGCAATTTTTAACCGACCATGCCCCTCGTTTCGGTATTTTGATGGAAACAGAAATTTGGCCGAACCTGATGCATATGTGTGCTGAAAAACAGGTGCCGCTTTTTCTTGCTAACGCCCGCCTGTCTGAAAAATCGCAACGGGGATATTTGAAAATACGCGGCTTGGTTGAGCCTGCTATGCGCACCCTGAGCGGATGCTTTGCCCAAACTGCCGAAGATGCAGAACGGTTGCACTTGATTGGGGCTTCTAATGTCCACGTTTGCGGCAACACCAAATATGATGTATCGCTTCCCGAAGGGATGAAAGCACTTGCAGCCGCATTTAAAGAACGGATCGGCAACCGCCCTGTCGTCGTGTGTGCCAGCACCCGTTTCTATAAAGGTCAGGACGAAGCGGAAATGTTGCTTGAAGCATGGAAACGCTATAAAGGGGATGCACTGCTGGTGATTATCCCTCGACACCCCGAGCGTTTTCAGACGACCTTTTCCCTTGCGGAAGATATGGGCTACCGTGTGCAATATCGCAGTGATAACCTTCCTGTCAACAAAGAAACGCAAATATGGGTCGGAGACAGCATGGGAGAACTGTTTGCCTATTATTTGGCTGCGGATATTGCCTTCGTCGGCGGCAGCCTTGTTGATGCAGGCTGTCAGAATGTTATCGAACCGATTTCCTGCGGCATTCCGACCTTATTCGGGTTTTCAACCTACAATTTCGCCGCCGTATGCCAAGATGCGATCCGGGCAGGGGCGGCAGAACAGGTTGGTACTACTGAAAGATGGTACGAAAAAACCACATCATGGCTTACCAATCCATCGGAAAAAGAACGTTTCTCCCAAAAAGCCCTTGAGTTTATCGGCAAGCACCAAGGAGCAAGCAAACGCATGGCGGATCAAATCGCCAAAGCAGTCATCCGCCAATAAGTTATCCATCCTTCTTATTGCTAAAAGGTCGTCTGAAACACGATAACCCTCGTTTCAGACGACCTTTTCCCATTGCCCCATCAAACAAAAACCGTTCCGACAAATGAAACGATAGGAACGGTTTGCATAATGATATTAATGAACTACTTAACGATAGCGATGTCCGCGATGAACTTGGCTGCCGATAACGCCGCCCAATGCTGCGCCACCCAAAGTAGAACCGGTATCGCCGCCAATCAGGTTACCTGCTACACCACCCAATACTGCGCCGGTAGCGGTATTGCGTTGGGTTTGGTTCATACCTGCACATGCGCTCAAAGAAGCAGCGATAGCAATCAAGGTAACGGTTTTAGTCAAAGCCTTTTTCATGTTGTATTCTCCATCAGTGGGTTAAACAATACGTAAGCAGTATCTCACAAGGTTTCATTAATATGTCTTCTGATAAGTAAAGACTGTTTAAACTACGATAATTTACCCGGAGACCACCCTGAAGCCCTTGTAAATAAACAATTTATACAAAACAAAAGGTCATCTGAAAAACTGTCTGTTTTTGTTCACACACAGCCTTTTCAGACGACCTCTTTTTTGCCGCTCAAACCGGCTTAAGGCGCAACCCGTTTACGGTTTGCCGCAGCCAAAAGCGCGAGCATTTCTTCGGTAGTGTCCCAGCCGATGCAGGCATCGGTAATGCTTTGTCCGTAAACCTCGGGCTTGTCCTGTCTGCCTTCGAACAAATGGCTTTCCACCATCACGCCCATAATGCTGTCTTCACCGTTTTCCAGTTGCGCGGCAACGTCTTGGGCAACTTCCATCTGCCGTCTGTAATCTTTACGGCTGTTTGCGTGGCTGCAATCGACCATCAGCTTGGGCGACAAACCGACTTTTATTAATTGTTCCGCCGCCGATTTGACGTGTTCGGTGCTGTAATTCGGCTCTTTGCCGCCGCGCAGGATAACGTGGCAGTCGGGATTGCCGCTGGTATGCACAATGGCGGAATGCCCTGCTTTGGTTACAGACAGGAAGTGATGCGGATGACTTGCCGCACCAATCGCGTCGATAGCGATTTTCAGATTACCGTCCGTTCCGTTTTTGAAACCGACCGGACAAGACAGGCCACTGGCAAGTTCGCGGTGTACTTGACTTTCCGTCGTCCGCGCGCCGATCGCGCCCCAAGAAATCAAGTCCGCGTAATATTGCGGCGTAATCATGTCGAGGAACTCCGTCGAAGCGGGCATTCCCATATTGTTCAGCGTCAGCAGCAAACTGCGTGCCTGACGCAGACCATAGTTGATGTCGAACGTACCATCCAAGTGCGGATCGTTAATCAGACCTTTCCAGCCCACCGTCGTGCGCGGTTTTTCAAAATACACGCGCATCACAATCAGCAATTCTTTTTCATATTTCTTGCGCAACACCAGCAAACGTTCGGCGTATTCCAAGGCGGCTTTGGGGTCGTGGATGGAACACGGACCGATAATCACCAGCAGGCGGTTGTCCTTGCCGTGAACCAAATCGGCGATTTCATGACGTGTGCGGTGTACCAGTCCCGCTGCTTCATCAGAAATCGGCAGCTCGTACAAATGGGCAATCGGCGGCAGCAGCTCTTTGACTTCTTTAATCTTAATATCGTCGGTAGGGTATTGTTTGGTCATTGTTATTGCTTTCAAATTCAGATAAATCGAGGCATAGATTACCTTCTTTACCTGTTTTAAACAAGCCTTTTCCCAATTATTAAGCAATTTTATTTCAAAAAAATAATTTTTTTGTATTTTAAAGCATTAAAAATCATAAAATATAAAAATATAAGCAATAATATTTCTATCAATTAAATTTAAAAATCAAAATTGCCGACAATCCTCCCACCCGATGCGTCTCTAATATGTCTAATGTAATCAAATTTAAATAACAAAAACTCAGACAATAAAAATGCTCGGTATAACCGGATAGCAAACCCAATTCCGTATCGTATATATATGATATAGCCTCTCCCACTGCATATTCCCAAACCTCAAGCAAGCCAAGCCCATCCGAAATCCGTTAAAATACCGCATCCTTATTTTCAGACGACCTCAAACCATGTTGGTACTCGGAATCGAATCATCCTGTGATGAAACGGGCGTTGCGCTTTACGACACCGAACGCGGCCTGTTGGCGCACCATCTTCACACCCAAATGGCAATGCACGCCGAATACGGCGGCGTTGTTCCCGAACTTGCCAGCCGCGACCACATCCGCCGCGTCGTGCCGCTGACGCAGGGCTGTTTGCAGGAGGCGGGCGTTTCATACGACGACATCGATGCCGTCGCCTACACCCAAGGGCCGGGTTTGGGCGGCGCGCTTCTGGCGGGTTCGGGCTATGCCAACGCTTTGGCGTTTGCCCTGAACAAACCCGTCATTCCCATCCACCATCTCGAAGGTCATTTGCTCTCTCCGCTTTTGGCGGACGACAAGCCTGAATTTCCGTTCGTCGCCCTGCTGGTTTCGGGCGGGCATACGCAGTTTATGGCGGTGCGCGGCATCGGCGACTACACGCTGATGGGAGAAAGCGTCGATGACGCGGCGGGCGAAGCGTTCGACAAAACCGCCAAACTCTTAGGACTGCCCTACCCCGGCGGCGCGAAGCTGTCCGAACTGGCGAAGCTGGGCAATCCCAATGCCTTCTCGTTCCCGCGCCCCATGCTCCATTCGCACGATTTGCAGATGAGCTTCTCCGGTTTGAAAACCGCCGTGCTGACCGCCGTCGAAAAAGTCCGCGCCGAAAACGATGGCGAAATCCCCGAGCAAACGCGCAACGACATCTGCCGCGCGTTTCAAGACGCGGTAATTGACGTCCTCGCTGCCAAAGCCAAAAAAGCCTTGTTGGATACCGGTTTCAGAACTTTGGTCGTCGCGGGCGGCGTCGGTGCAAACTGGAAGCTGCGCGACGAATTTTCCCGCTTGAGCGTCAAAAAGCCGTCTGAAAAAGGCAAACCTAAGCCTAAGGAAGAAAAAATCAAAGTCTGTTTCCCACCTATGGAATACTGCACCGACAACGGCGCGATGATTGCCTTTGCCGGCGCAATGAGGTTGCAGGAGCGGCAGCCCGCAGGCGCATTCAACATCAAACCGCGCTGGCCGCTGTCGGATATTGTGAAATAGAGTATGGCAAAGACAAAAGGTCGTCTGAAAACTTGGGTTTGGATTTTCAGACGACCTTTTGACAAACAGGGAACGCGGATTATGCGTTGCCTTCTTGTTGTTGCTGGTACATGGCTTCGAAGTTGATCGGAGCGAGCAGTACGGGCGGGAAGCCGGCGCGGGTTACGCTGGTGGAAATGGCTTCGCGTGCGTAAGGGAAGAGGATGTTCGGGCAGGCTACGCCTAAGAGCAGTTGAACGTCTTCTTCAGGGATGTTTTCCAGACGGAAGATGCCGCTTTGGGTTACTTCGTTGAGGAACATGGTACGCTCGGCGTTGAGTTTGGCGGTTACGGTAACGGTTACGTCAACGTTGTAGTAGCCTTCTTCCAGCTTCTCGCTGTTGGTGGAAACGCGCATATCGACTTCAGGCTCGCCTTGTTCTAAGAAGATTTGGGGGGCGTTGGGCACTTCCAAAGACAGGTCTTTGACGAACAGACGCTCAATGCTGAATACGGGTTGCAATTCTTCGCTCATTTTGTTTTCCTAGTTGGGTTTAAAGTTACGGGTTTAATAAAGAATCCAGCCTGCCTTCGCGGTGCAGGCCGTACAAATCGGTGAAACCGCCGACGTGGGTATCGCCGATGAAAATTTGCGGTATGCTGCGCTGCCCGGAAAGCTGCTGCATTTCGGCAAAGGCTTCGGGGCTGCGGTCGACGCGGATTTCGTTGATTTCGGCGACGCCCAGCGAATGCAGCAGCTTTTTAGCCATGGTGCAGTAGGGGCAGAACGCGCCTGTGTACATCGTAACGGTTTGCATGATTGTTTTCAGAGTTCTAATGGGGTTCACTATATGGGCATATGGTTTATTTTACAATACTTGAAATCGGCTATTTTGCCTGAATCTTTGTTTTCAGGGCGTAAGGGCTGCCTGCCGCCCATGTGCCAAAACGCCGTTTTTAAAGTATGATAAACGGTAATCCGAACCGCTTTTGTCATTTATTTTCCACAAAACCGACGGCAAGCGGATGGTAGATTAAATTTGAGTCAGAACAGCAACACAATCAGCCGATCATTTTTCAGGTTTGAGCAAAGCAAAACCGGGCTGGTTCAAATTTAATCTACTATATTTCTTATTAAAAATCAGGAACTAAACAATGCTTTCAGGAATTCCTATCCCGAAGGACGCTATCCGTCCGCCCGAAACCGTGCTTGTTAACATTACGCCGCAGGAAACGCGCGTGGCGGTGTTGGAAGAAAACAATATCTGCGAGCTGCACATCGAACGCAACAGCGGCCACAGTCTGGTCGGCAATATTTATCTGGGCGTGGTGCGCCGCGTGTTGCCCGGCATGCAGAGTGCGTTCATCGACATCGGTTTGGAACGCGCCGCGTTTCTGCACATCGTCGATGTCCTCGAACAACGCCGCAACCCCGACGAAACCCAGCGCATCGAGCATATGTTGTTTGAAGGGCAGTCGGTTTTGGTGCAAGTCATCAAAGACCCTATCAACACCAAAGGCGCGCGCCTTTCCACTCAAATTTCGCTGGCCGGACGTTTCCTCGTCCACCTTCCGCAGGAGGACCACATCGGCATTTCCCAGCGCATCGAAGACGATACCGAGCGCAACAGCCTGCGCGAACGCCTGACCAACCTGCTGCCCGAAGACGCGTGCCACGGCTACATTATCCGTACCAACGCCGAAAACGCCACCGACGAGCAGCTTCAGTCCGACATCCACTACCTGACCAAAGTGTGGGAACACATTCAAGAACAAGCAAAAATCCAGCCTCCGGAAACCCTGCTGTATCAGGATTTGCCTTTGAGCCTGCGCGTGTTGCGCGATATGTTCAGCCTCGACACGCAAAAAATTCTGGTCGACTCAACCGAAAACCACCGCCGCATGACCCGCTTCGCCGAGCAATACGTCCACGGCGCATTGGGCAGGATAGAGTTGTTCAAAGGCGAACGCCCGCTGTTTGAAACCCACAACGTCGAGCAGGAAATCAGCCGCGCCCTGCAACCGCGCGTCAACCTCAACTTCGGCAGCTACCTGATTATCGAGTCCACCGAAGCCATGACCACGATAGACGTGAACACCGGCGGCTTCGTCGGTGCGCGCAACTTCGACGAAACCATCTTCCGCACCAACCTTGAAGCCTGCCACACCATCGCCCGCGAATTACGGTTGCGCAACCTTGGTGGCATCATCATTATCGACTTCATCGACATGGCGCAGGAAGCCCACCGCGAAGCCGTATTGCAAGAGCTTGCCAAAGCCCTCGCCTTCGACCGTACCCGCGTTACCCTCAACGGCTTCACCAGCTTGGGTTTGGTCGAATTGACCCGCAAACGTTCGCGTGAAAACCTCAGCCAAATCCTCTGCGAACCCTGCCCGTCCTGCCAAGGCAGGGGTCGTCTGAAAACGCCGCAGACCATCTGTTACGAAATCCAGCGCGAAATCGTCCGTGAAGCCCGCCGTTACGACGTGCAGTCCTTCCGTATCCTCGCCGCACCCAACGTCATCGACCTCTTCCTCGACGAAGAATCGCAATCGCTGGCGATGCTGATAGACTTTATCGGCAAACCGATTTCGCTGGCAGTCGAAACCGCCTACACGCAGGAACAGTACGATATTGTGTTGCTGTAATGACAAAAGGTCGTCTGAAAACGGAATCGGGGTTTTCAGACGACCTTTTGGCAAAATCGGCAGACCATTCAAGTGCAGTATTCCTTTAGAAGAAAATGTCCACCATACCCGGCAGAACCCACGCCGAAGGAAACCCAATCAAGTACGGAAAAGCAACAAAAGGTCGTCTGAAAACCAGCCGCCCCTTTCAGACGACCTCCCGCTAAACCCCTCCTAATTTTCCCCTGCTATCCTTCCCGCTGATTAAGGAGAACACCATGCGCGTATTGCTTGCAGAAGACGACCACATGATTGCCCAAGCCGTAGCCGCCAACCTCAAAGACAGCGGCTATGCCGTCGATTGGGTCAAAAACGGCAGCCAAGTTTCCACCGCCCTTCAGGCGCAGAACTACGACTTGCTGCTGCTCGACCTCGGACTGCCCGGCAAAGACGGGTTGGATGTTCTCACCCAAATCCGACACGAAGGCAGCAAAACCCCCGTCCTCATCGTAACCGCCCGCGACGACCTACACAGCCGCCTCAACGGACTGGACGGCGGAGCCGACGACTACATCGTCAAACCCTTCGACATGGCGGAGCTGCAAGCCCGTATGCGCGCCGTCCTGCGCCGCCACAGCGGCCACAGCCAAACCCTGCTGACCAACGGCGCGCTCACCCTCAACCCCGCCACCTACCAAGTCGAAGTCAAAGGACAAGACAAACCCGTCCTCCTGAGCAACAAAGAATTTGCCGTCCTCCAAGCCCTGATGATGCGTCCCGGCATCATCCTTTCCCGCAGCGACCTTGAAGACAAAATCTACGGCTGGGGCGAAGAAGTCGAGAGCAACGCCGTCGATTTTCTCATCCACGCCCTACGTAAAAAGCTCGGCAAAGAACACATCCAAAACGTACGCGGCGTAGGCTGGCTGGTCGCCAAAGAGGTCGTCTGAAACCTCAAACCGCGCATCCGCCCGCCCATGCCATAATCCATAACAAAACCTAAAACAGCCTCACCAAACACACTATGCATCACTTTATCCAGACCCTCAAACAATCCCTGCAAGTCCGTATCAGCATCGCCCTGATACTGATGTTCCTGCCTTTGTCCATCATCGCAGGCGCATTCTCCTATTACCAAACCTACCATGAAGCCGAAGAGCTTCAGGACGACCTGTTGCGCCAAACCGCCGCCTACATCAACCCCAAAACCACCGACTACACACAAATAGGCAGCGAAAACCACATCCTCATCCAAACATTCGGACAAGAAGACACCGTCCCCTTGTCCAACACACTCGGCGAAGGATTCCACACCATCAAAGGCGGCGTTGACGACGACGATGACGACGAATACCGCGCCTACGTCCGCCAAACTCCGCAAGGTAAAATCGCCGTACTCCAAGAAACCGAATACCGCGACGATCTCGCAGCCACCGCCGCCTACCAAAGTGTCCTCCCGCTGCTCATCGCCCTGCCCCTCATGATCCTGCTGACCGTGTGGATCACCTACCGCGCCATGCGTCCCGTTAAGACCCTTTCCGCCTCCCTCGGACAACGCCGTTCAGACGACCTCTCGCCGCTGGACGGAGAAGGCGTGCCCAGCGAAATACAAGGCTTCGTTACCGCCATCAACCAACTGCTGCAACGTACAGGCGAAAACATCCGCCGCCAGCAACGCTTCATCGCCGATGCCGCCCACGAACTGCGCAGCCCCCTGACCGCCCTCTCCCTTCAGGCAGAACGGCTCACCAAGCTGCCCCAATCGGACGAAGCCCGCGAACAGACCGGACTCATCCTCCAAAGCATACAGCGCAACCGCCACCTGCTCGAGCAGCTCCTGACCCACGCCCGCGCCCAAGGCTCCGAGACCCAACGCAACCTGACCGACATCAGCCTGCAAGCCCAGTTCCGCCGCGTGCTGCAAGAACTCATGCCCCTCGCGCTCGACAAACAACAAGACATCGGCGTCGCCGTCGAAAACGACATCCGTATCCGCGCCGACGACACCGAAATCTACACCCTCATCAAAACCTTTACCGACAACGCCATCCGCTACACCCCCGCAGGCGGCCGCATCGACATAGGTTTCAGCGAGACCCCGACCACCCTCACCATCTGGGTGGAAGACGACGGCCCCGGCATTCCCGCCGCCGAACGCAGCCGCGTAACCGACGCCTTCTACCGCATACTCGGTACGGAACAACAAGGCACCGGACTCGGACTCTCCATCGCCGACGCCATCGCCAAACGCTACGGCGGCAAACTCATCCTCGCCGACAGCCGCAACTTCACCCACGGTCTGCTGATACAGGCGGAACTCAACAAGCAACTGCTGCAAGCAGACTAAACAAAACAAAAAGGTCGTCTGAAATCCGTTTTCAGACGACCTTCTTTATTTTCCAAGCCGAATCAAGGCATCAACATACCGCCGTTGACGTGCAGCGTTTGACCGGTGATGTATTTCGCTTGGTCGGAAGCGAGAAACAATACCGCATCCGCGATGTCCTGCGCTTCGCCGAATTTGCCCAGCGAAGTTTGCGCTTCGAAGGTTTTGCGGGTTTCTTCAGGCAGCGCGCGGGTCATGTCGGTGTCGATAAAGCCGGGGGCAACGCAGTTGACGGTAATGCCGCGGCTGCCGACTTCGCGCGCCATGGATTTGGAGAAACCGATCAAGCCTGCTTTTGCCGCGGCATAGTTGGTCTGACCGGCATTACCCATCACGCCGACAACGGATGTAATGTTGATGATGCGGCCGGCGCGTTGTTTCATCATGCCGCGCAATACGGCTTTAGAGGCGCGGAACACGGATTTGAGGTTGACCTGCATGATGTCGTCCCACTCTTCTTCTTTCATGCGCATCAAGAGGTTGTCGCGGGTGATGCCGGCATTGTTGACCAGAATGTCCAACTTGCCGAACGCTTTTTCGATGTCGGCAATCAGGTTTTCGATGGTTTCGGGTTCGGCGGAATTCAATGCACGGCCTTCGCCGCCCCATTGCGCCAGACGCTCGCTAATCGCCGCCGCGCCGCTTTCGCTGGTTGCCGTGCCGATAACTTTGGCACCTGCCGCCGCCAGCGTGTCGGCAATCGCCGCGCCGATACCGCGCGATGCGCCTGTTACCAATGCGACTTTGCCGCTTAAATCTTGTGTGCTCATGTTTACTTCCTTGTTTTGGGAATGGAGTCTGTCAATTTCAGACGACCTTATAGCATAAATAGTGTGATGAATCTAATTTTTGAGGTCGTCTGAAACAAAATAAGAAGCCTCCGTATTGTCATTCCCGCACAGGCGGGAATAACAGTGCAGGCATTGCCTATTTTATCTGCTATATCGTCAAATTTCAGACGACCTTTCCGTTTATTCGGGCAGGGTTATTTTTTGATGGGGCGGTATGTCTAGAATATAGCGCAACCAGTTGCCGAAACTGTATTTTTGGTAGATTTCGGGCGACAGTTCGCAGTAGGGTTTGGCGACAAATTCTGCCAAACCGTCCAAACTTTTACCATCCCAAACGAAGATGTTGTCGGGGTGGTAGAAATCGTATTTCTGGATTTCGGCGTTGGTGGTAATCAGTTTTTTGCGGTAACCGAGAGCTTCGAAGGGGCGGAACGAGAGACCGTTGTGAACGGGCGTTTTGAAATCTATCAGGATTTTTGCCTGTTTGGCGGCTTCGAGGTTGTCGGCGAAACTTCTAATCCCGATGAAGACTTTGATGTTTTCCGTAGGATAAAAACGGCGGAGGTTTTTTACATTGGTATTCAAACAGCCGATATTGAAGTCGAGCTTCCAGCCCAGCGTTTCTGCCGCTTTGCCGAACGCGGAAATAATCGGGGCGCGTTCGGGTATATGCCAGCCGATGAAATAGAAATCGTTGGGCGGGTTTTCGGGCAGGTTGACGTCGTGGTCGAAATAGAAGTTGGTGGTCGGCAGGAAGGGATGTTTCGGATTTCGCATATCGTCGGGATCAAAAACGTAAATACGGTCAAACCGGTCGGTACAATCCCAAATGGCGGGGAAACGGTCGATGCCGTCCCATTGGTAGTTGACCATATTGCCATGACGGGTATGGCGTTTAATCATATCCAGAAACTCAGGCGAGTAAATATCGCCGCGGATAAACAGGGCATAATCCGCCTTGCCGTGCGCTGCCAGTTTATTTTCGACGTCTCGGATCAATTGGGCGGATTTAAAGTCTTTTTTGGCGTTTTTGTCCCGCAGCACCAGTTGTCTGAATTTGACTTTCAGACGACTGGAAAGGGAAGGATAGCGGAAATTCAGGTTGTCCATGACGACGCTGACGACGTTGAAGCCGTGATGATTTAAGGCGGCTTCGATGACGCGGTAGATTTGGTTGTCGGCAGGCATCCCCAAGATAATCGTTTTTTGTTCGGTCGGCATGGTATCTCTTTATGCTTTGTCTGATATGTCGAGGATTCGGCGAACCCAGTTGCCGAAGGCGTATTTGTTTTTTATTTCTTCGGAAACGGGATGGTAAGGTCGTCTGAAAAAGTCTTCCAATCCATCAAGGCTTTCTCCGTTCCAAATGAAGATGTTGTCGGGATGGTAGAAGTCGCATTCCGTTACTGCCTGATTGCTGGTAATCAGTTTTTTGTCGAAACACAGGGCGTCAAATACGCGGAAAGACAAGCCGTAATTTTCAAATTGGACAAAATCGACGACTGCCAGACAGTTTTTGACCTTTTGCAGATTTTGCTCAAAGCTTAGGATGCTTTGTCTATTTAAATAGATAATGCCGTCGTTGCCAAAAATTTTGCTTGCACGGTCGTCTTTGCAGTAGATATGGAAATCCAAAGGCAATCCCAGCTTGCGTGCTTCATTAAGAAAAACGGAGGTTTGATGTTCTCTGCCTGCTTCGTAGCCGCCTAAAAAATAAAGACCTTCCGTTTTTCCGTTTCCCTCAATGGGAAAATCGAAATAGAAATTGGTGGTTGCTTTAAAACGGTGTTGGGGGTATTTCTCCACATCGTTTTTATTGAACACCCAGCAGCGGTCAAAATAGGGCAGATATTCGATGATGTCGGGGAAACGGTCGATACCGTCCCATTGGTAGTTGACACATACTTTGCTATGCTCACGAACAGCAGAAATAATTTCTTTGGGATAAATATTGGCGCGAATACAAAGAGCATAGTCTGCTTTGTTTCCTTCCAATGTAGCCAGTTTTTCGGTTATCTGTTTCTGATAGCGGGCATATTTCAGTTTTTTCTTATAATCTCCGTCTTTTTTAATGTGTTTATGATACAAACCGAGAATACGGCAGCCTATGTGCGGATAGTATGAATCCCTGTCATCGTAACAGAGATTGATAACATTGAAGCCGTGGAAGTGCAGATTTTTTTCTATGCACTTATCCAACCCGTACATATATGGGGCGACCAGTATGATGGTTTTGTTCATGATTAAGATGTGATGCGGTTAATATCAAGTGCTTCAATGCAGTGAAAATTATTTTAGACAAAACAACGCCGTACGGGTTCAAAGTTCATTCGCTGTCATTTTCAGACGACCCTTTGCTGCCATCGAAAGGGTCGTCTGAAAACATCAATCTGCTTGGTTCGACAGTATTTCTTGATATAGGCCTGCCAATTCGTCTTTTTGTTCCGCAAAAGTCCGAATATGGCTTTTCGGCAATTCAATGACTGCGCCATCGTCCATTGCTTGATAGCGTTCGCAAACTTCGGCAATGGCGCGGCTCAATTCTTCCACGCCGCTGTCAAACGGAATGACCGTGCCGTTTTCGCCGTCGATAATGTCTTCGGACACACCGCCCGCGTCAGTAGCGATTACCCAAACATCACGCAACACTGCCTCTCTGACCGTCAGCCCGAAACTTTCTTTCCATTGGGTCGGGAACAACAAAACATCGATTTCCGAGAAGAAGTGGTCGATGGTATCTTGGCTGTAAGCAGGTTCGATGCGGAAGCGTTCCACGCCGTCGAAATCGCTGTCAAAGAACGAACGTGCGCCGACGTTGAGCATATTGTCCACGACAACCAGTTCGGTGTTGGGGAAACGGCGTTTCCTGAAGGCTTCCAAAATCAGATGAACGCCTTTGATTTTGGTTTTTCCGCCGACATAGCCGAAGCGGATAACGTCTTTTTTCCGTTTGGATATTTGACCCAAGGGGCGGGTAACGCCGTTTTTGTTGACGAGGACGTTCCTGCCCAAAGTTCTTTCATGCAGTTCGGCAAAATATTTGCTGGGCGCAAGCAACATATCGATTTTCGACAGGGCGCGGGCTATGGTTTTGCTCCGTTCGTCTTCGGTATTCCATTGCTCGCGGAAGACTTCATTTTCGTCAAGCATGAACTGGTTCGGACAAATCCACCATGCGTCATGCAGGGTAACGAGGGTTTTGACACCAGCTTCCCGACAAATATCTACCATACCGACACCCATGCTTTGAATGCAGTGGATATGGGCGATGTCGGGCTGTACAAGTTCGATGATGTCTTTGACAGCTGCATCAAAACGCAGGTTTTCGTGGGCGGCTGCATCTTCTGAGGGAACGGCAACGCCGAAAACGGTTACTTTGCCGTATTCGTAACGGATAACGCTGTACGGCGGCAGCCAGCTCTTCATCGGCAAAGTCGTTACCGCATATATTTCGTAGGTTTCTTCATCGGCAAGCAGTTTGTTCAGTTGTTCGGCAACGATGGTCGCCCCGCCAAACGATTGAGGATGATAGAAAACGTTAAACGATAAGACTTTGGTCTTCCCTTTTGCGGCAGATTCAAAACGGACGGCAGGTGCAAGCTGCGTGCTGCCGATGGCTTGCGGGCTGTATGTTTCCGTGACCGTACGGTATGCCGCCTGCGCCATACTGTCGCGCAGCTCGGGATTTTGAATCAGAGTGTCGAACGCTTCATGCCATTGCTGTTCGTTGTCTGCCAGAAAGCCGTTTTCACCGTTGACAATCACATCGGCAAAAGCCGCCCTTGGCGAGCATACGGACGCCACTTTGGTAATCGAGGCTTCAAGGTATTTGATATTGCTCTTGGCATCGTTGAAAACGAAGTTTTCCAAAGGTGCGATGCTGATGTCGCATTCGGACAAATAAGTCAGGTATTCCGTATAGTTGCAAAATGGGATGCGCTCGATTTGGCTTTGTACTTCATCGAAATATTCGGGCAGCTCCAAATATCCGATGATTCTGAACCTGACATTCGGATTTTCTTTCAATATGTTGGCAAGTGCGGGAGCGGCTTCCAAGAAGTCGATGTTGTGCGTTTTGGTGCCAGAACCGTAAATAATCCGAATCAAACCGTCTTCTTGTTTTTTCAGACGACCCTCAATGCTGCGTGCCGCTGCCAGCGTTTCATCATCCAACGCGTTTTCAACCACATAAACGGTTTCCAAACCTGCTTCCTTCATGGCTTTTGCCAGCCCGGAAGTCGAAGCGATACCTTCGTCGCACGCCAACATGGCTTGACGGTAAAGTTTCGCGCCGTTGATTACGCCCTCTCTTTCTGCCGGTTCAAGCAAGTTGATGGTGCTGCTGGTTTTCAGGACGTCTTCGTCAAAAACCAGATCATCCACTTCCCATAATGTTTTGATGTTCAGACGACGGCATTCCGCAATTAAATCCATTACGCTGTCAAAACCGGGAACGCGGTAGAAAATCACCAAACTTGCCAAAGAAATCTGTTTCTTGGCTTCGTTGCTGTCCATCCATGAAGTCACGGAACAAGGAATACCCAGCTCTTCAAGCATTTCCTGCTTTTGGATAACGCGGTATTTTTTGCATTGCGGAATACTAAGTTCGGCAATGATGGCAACTTTAGGCGCAAGCGTGTCGGCAGCATGTTTGGACAGCCGCTGGATAAACGTTTGCGGAATCGGGTCTGCCTGAATCGAATGCTCAAAAGCCGATGCAGAACTGACGGCTTTCAATATCTGTTTCACGCTTTTAATCGAATGGGTTTGCTTGTAATGGCGGCGTAAAAACTGATATGCCTTGCCGATACTGCCCTTCTCGCGTACCAAAAAACGGAAGCCTTTGCGGTAGCGGTTGGCAGAGCTGATGGCCTGTTCGGTTTTAACGAAAGGCTTGAATACCTTAACCGTCCACAACCCTTTGTATTTTGCCAATCGTTGACTTTCCTGACGGATGTGCTGCTCCAATAAAGCACGGTTTTCATTGAGTCCGTGTATGGTTTGCTCGAACGATTGCCTGTTTTCATTCAAGGTATGGATGGTGTGTTCGAGCGACTGTTTTTCCTGCTGCAAGGTATCGATTTGTTTTTTCAGCAGTTCGATTTGTTTTTCTTGTTCTTTCGATTGCTCTTCTGCTGCCTGGCTGCGCACCATCAACTGCATCAACATGTCGATTTGCTGTTGCAGAGACTCGGTCTGCTTGGCAGACAGTTCGGTTTGTTGCAGCAGTTTTGCCATTACATGCTGCAATTCTTGGTTTTGATTTTGCATATTGGTATTGTCTTCTCGCAATTGAAGGTTTAGCTCGGATAAAGATTGGATTTGTTGTTCTAGTAAGGATATTTTTTGAATACAGTCGGAATATCCCAAATGATATTGCATAAACAGCGCGCGGTTTTTTTCGTAGACTTTTTGCCAGTCTTCGCGGTTTAAATCAGGATTTTGCTCCAAGCGGTTGATCAGCGATGACCCGTCACGGCGTTTACGGTAGCGGAACAACACTTCCGGAATGCGGATAACGGTTCCGCCGTTGCTTAAGAGGCGTATCCAAAAATCCCAGTCTTCATGTGTTGTCAGGTTTTCATCAAATCCACCCAAGGCAGCAAAATCTTCAGCGCGGTGCATGGAGACGGATGAAGGAAAACGGTTGCCCGTCAACAGGCTTTCCAAACCGTCATAATCCGGCAGATTCCACAAACCTTCTTGCGCATCAAAATATTCTGCCAACGGATACACCAGCTTACAGTCGGGATTGTTTTCCAAAACCGTGACGCATTTTTCGATGTAATCCGGCAGGATGAGGTCGTCTGAATCAAGAAACAGGAAGTATTTACCCCCCGCCAGTCGCGCTGCATGGTTTCGAGCGGCGGCAACGCCTTGATTGTTTTGTACGGCGTAACGTATGGCGGGCTTGTCTGCCAAAAACTCCCTCAAATAATCGGCGTGTTCCGGGTCGGAGCCGTCATCAACAATGATGATTTCAAAATTCTGATGGCTTTGGCTAAGGACGGACTGGATGGTTTCTACAATGTATTCCTTACAGTTGTAGTAAGGGATCATCACGGAGACGGTGGGGGACTGGGCTTGATGATTCATGCGGATAGTTCCTTTCTGTCTGTTCGGCAGCCTTCCTTGTCTTGCAGCTCGGTGTTTTCAGACGACCTCTTAGGCAAATCGCCCTTCAACTGACCGACAGGTCGTCTGAAAATCAACTTGCTATCTGCTTCGGCATATTGCGTAGCATGGCATAGTAGCCGTTTTGCGCCATCAATTCATCATGTGACCCTTGCTCAACGATATGACCGTCGTCCATGACAATAATGCGGTCGGCTTGTTCGACGGTGGTTAGTCGGTGGGCGACAATGATGCTGGTGCGGTTTTCCATCAGGCGTTCAAGGGCTTGTTGGACGAGGCGTTCGGATTCGTTGTCCAGCGCGCTGGTGGCTTCGTCCAAAAGTAAGATGGGGGCATCTTTCAGAATGGCGCGGGCAATGGCGACACGTTGACGCTGACCGCCGGAGAGTTGGTTGCCGTTTGCACCGATCGGTTGGTTCAAACCATGCGGCGAGCTTTCAACCAAATCTTGCAAATTCGCGGCTTTGAGGGCTGCCAATACTTCTTCTTCAGTGGCATCGGGACGGCTGTAACGGACGTTTTCCCAAAGCGTGCCTTCAAACAAAAAGACATCTTGCGAAACAAGGGCGAACTGGGAGCGCAGGTTGTCGAGTTTGATGTCTTCGATATTCACATCATCCAAATAAACCGCGCCCGAGCTCGGTTCGACAAAACGCGGAAGCAGGTTGACGGCAGTAGATTTACCGCTGCCTGAGCGGCCGACCAGGGCTACGCGTTCGCCTTTGCGGATATCGAGATTAAAGCTGTCCAAGGCTTTTTTACCGTCTGTGTGGTAGCGGACATCGACGTTATCAAATTTCAGACGACCTTCGACATTGGTCAGGATTTTTGTACCGTTATCTTTTTCAGGCTCGGTATCGAGGAATTGGCAAACGGCATCAGAAGCAATAAACATAGTCTGCATGGGGATGCTGATGTTCGCCAAGTTTTTGATCGGGCTGAGCATTTGCAACATGGCAACGATAAATGCCATAAATTCGCCGATGGTGGTATGCCCCTGCTGACTCTGCCAAAGGGCAATAAAGATAACGACGGCCAAAGCAAACGAAGCAATCAGTTCGCTGAACGGGGAACGTGCCGCAGTCGCTTGAGTGATTTTTTTACCGAGACGGACGATGGTGTCGTTGACAGCGGTGAAACGTTCGGCAGCCTGACGTTGGCCGCCGAAGAGTTTGACCACGCGGTGTCCTTGATGGACTTCGTTGACGACATTGTTCATGGTACCGATACTGAGTTGCGCTCCCGCAATAATGTCTTTCAGACGATTACGGTAATAGCGGGACAACAAAGACAGCAGCGGGAACATCAGGGCGACGACCAAGCTGAGCTGCCAGTTCAAATAAAGCAGGACGCAGACCAAACCGATGACAATCATGGTGTCGCGGGTCAGCACGATAAATACATTGCTGGCGTTGCTGATGGATTGTTCCGCCATTTGAACCATATTCATCAAAACCGTACCGGACGGGGTTTCCTGATGGAATTTGGAAGAAAGTTGCAGCATCTTGGCAAACATATCGCGGCGCAGATGACTGATTGCCATGACGGAAACCCAAGTCAAGAGATAGGTACTGACATAGCGGCTGATGCCTCGAATAATGACCAAAAAGATAAAAAATACCGGTACAACCCAGACTTTGTTAGGCGTACCCCAAATCAGGTAGGTAAATTGGTCTTTCCAGTTTTGCAGCGTGGCGACGATGCCGCCTGCGGTATTGAGTTCGGGCGGAGCTGAAGGCGGGGCGAAGCCTTGGTTGACCAAGGGGGCAATGAAGGCGGCAAGATAGCTTTCGGTGGCGGCGACGCCGAAGATAGCAATTAACGCAAAAATGATGCGTGTTTTATAAGGGCGGATATAAGCCATCAAGCGCATGAAGCTGCGCGAATCTTCTTGGGTAAACAGGCCGAAGGTCAGTTTTTCTATCATTGGCTCGGTGTTCCAGATTAATGCAGATTGAATATTTTATTAATCTGTCGGATTGGTAAAGCCTATGATTATATCGCAATGAAGTTACCGATGCGACGAAATTGCTGTTTTTAAATGAATAACAATTTTTATTTCTGTAAAGTTTTTTCAGACGACCTTAAATGTTCAAAATAAATTGATAGTGAACTGGAATGTATAGTGGATTAACTTTAAATCAGGACAAGGCGACGAAGTCGCAGACAGTACAAATAGTACGGCAAGGCGAGGCAACGCCGTACTGGTTTAAAGTTAATCCACTATAAAAATCTCCCTGTTGCTATTCCCTTCCCTATCCGAACACAACCGACAGACATTAAAAAACGACCTTTCATTAAGAAAGGTCGTCTGAAACATAAAAGGCGGCAAGTTTAATGCGCTTCGATAAAGGCAGCAACTTGTTCGGAATTGGTCAAAGCGCTGCACACGGCTTCTTTGTTGATACGTTTTGCCAAACCTGCCAACACTTTGCCCGGTCCGCATTCGGCTGACTCGGCAATGCCTTCAGCAACCAGCGCATTGACGGTTTCCGTCCAGCGCACAGGGCTGTAAAGTTGGCGGACAAGTGCGTCTTTGATTTTCTCTGCATCATCGTAAGCGGCAACATCGGCATTATGGATGACGCGGATTTGCGGTTTTTTGATTTCGACGGTTTTGAGTGCTTCGGCAAGTTTCTCTGCGGCAGGTTTCATCAGGCTGCAATGAGAAGGAACGGATACGGGCAGTGGCAGCGTGCGTTTGGCTCCTGCTTTTTTCGCAGCGTTCATGGCGCGCTCGACGGCGGCGGCATTACCCGCGATCACGACTTGTCCGGGCGAATTGAAGTTGACGGCTTCGACCACTTCGCCTTGCGCGGCTTCTGCACAAATGGCTTTAACCTGTTCGTCTTCCAAGCCAAGGATCGCCGCCATCGCACCTACGCCTTGCGGTACGGCAGACTGCATCAGTTCGGCACGCAGGCGGACGAGTTTGACTGCATCTGCAAAATCCAATGCACCGGCGGCAACGAGTGCGGTGTATTCACCGAGACTGTGGCCGGCAACGACGGCAGGCGTTTTGCCACCCGCTTCAAGATAAGCACGGTAAACGGCAACGCCGGCGGCAAGCATGATAGGCTGCGTATTCACAGTTTGCCCGATGAGGTCCGCATCCGTACCGTTAATCATCGCCCACAAATCCTGACCCAAGACGGCAGAAGCTTCATCGAAGGTGTTTTTTACGACCGATTGTCCTGCGAAGCCGTCCATCATATTGAGGCTTTGCGAACCCTGACCGGGGAAGAAAAATGCAAAAGACATGATATTCCTTTGTTTTGGTTTAGTTTTTCAGAAAATTCGTCAGAGGATTATCGGCGTAATGTATCAGCAGGGCATAGGTAATGGCAACATTTATTGCCACCGTCAGCCAGAAAATCTGAACAAAAGGAACTTTCTTGGTTTTGTGGCGGAACGCGGCGCGCGCGACCAATGCACCGGGCCAACCGCCCAGCAGGCTGAATGCATGCAGCTTGTTTTCAGGGATGCGGTTTTGGTATTCGTTTTTACGTCTGATTTTGCGCGCGGACTCTATCGCCGTCTGCTTGTCCTGTTGATAGAGGATGAAGGCGGCAATACTGATAAGGACGTAAATGAAAAACAGTTTATTGGAAAGTACGGCGACAACGGTCAAGAAAACGACGGCGATGACGCTGTTGATCAGGAGTGCCTGCATATCGATATTAAGCCTGTTGTAGTCGGGTGGCAATTCGTCAAACAGGAATGCTTCGTCGCCCAGCCGGACAACCTTGACGGCTTGTTGGCGGTTGCCTTCTATTGGGCGGTTGCAGTAGAAACTGACGCGCTGTCCTGTTTGCGGACGGCTGGTATTGTAATGGTACGCGCTGATGTGGAAGAAAATATTTTGAGACTCGTCGCCGAAACGGATAAAGCCGTAGCCTTTGGCATCGTCCCATGCGGTAATCGTACCGCTCATGACCTGATTGGGCGGCAGCAGATTCTTTTGGGCGGATTTCGGAGCGGGATAACGGGTTTCGGCAACCAACGGCTGCTCGATTTTTGCTTGAACTTTCGGGCCGTGCTCCGGACGGGAAAAGTGTACGGTTTGAACATTTTCTTTTTTCGCGGGCGCAGCGTGTATCGACTCAGGCTCGGGTTCGGATTCGGGCGTACTGCGGATAACGGCATTGACCAGCAGCCACTGTCCGTTGGGATGACGGCGGAGCGTGCCTTCAAGGCGGTTGCCCGCCCGAGGCGTACGGGTTTGGTCGGCAAGAAACTGTCCCAGCACAAACACAGGCTGCCCTTCGTTTGAAACATCCATTTCATAACCACCATTCTTCGACCAATCCCAGTCGGTCAGTGTAATGACCACACTATCATTGTTTTTATAACCCGGATTGACACGCTCGACATCCCTTGCGACGGCGCGGTTGTTTTCCGTTTCAATTTGAAAGCTGACGCGGTGTCCGGTTTCAGGTTCTTGATAATCGGGGTGGAGGGATTGGCGGTTAGCAAAGATGCGTTGCGAAGATTCGTCGCAAATAATGGAGCCGCGGCTCATTTCCCCGAACCAATGGGCGATTGTCCCGTAATGTTTATTATGGTTCATTTTATTTTTATATTAGGAAAAAATATATTGGATAACCAGTTTTCCAATTATACCGATTTATCATAATTTATGCAGAATTTAACCATAATGAATAAAAGGTCGTCTGAAACAGTGTCGGTTTGAGGCAACTGCACGTTTTCAGACGACCTTTTTTGCGTGAAAAGAATTAGGAGGTATCTACAAGCATCGAGTTGTGCATTTGAAAAATAAATTGACGCATACAAAAAGCTTTTCCCCTTCCCTGCTTCAATGTAATCAAATGAAAAACTTCCCTCTTAACCTCTATCAAAAAACTGACCAAAATCCAAAATAACTTATTGAAAAATTATAAAAAACATAAGAGAATGGACATCTTCGCACCCGAAGAAAATCTTTACATTATCCTTTACATTGTCCATAAACGAGCTTAGGGAAATATCATGACATACCTATCACGCGCCTTCTCTTTGTCTATCCTCGCAGTCGCACTTGCCGCCTGTGGCAGCAGCGGTGGAGACTATCCCTCAACCCAAGCAGCAAATAACGCCAAACCGCAAACGCCTGCAACCACACCAGCCGCAGATCAATCAGGTGGCAGCAACGGCGATTCACCTACAACCCAAGCAGCAGACAACACCAAACCGCAAACGCCTGCAACCACACCAGCTGAAAACCAATCAGCAGGCAACGTTCCAAAAGAACCGACTTTAACTGTAACAACCATGCCGAATGGAAGTGCCAAGCGGATTTACGAACTGCCTTACTCGACAGTTACAGGCATTACAGAAATGAAGCTGCAAGCTGACGGCTACACTGGAGAGGTTACAGATATCCAAATCAGCGGCACCCCGACACTTGAGTCAGCCTTGCCTAAGATGGGCAAGGTGGTTTATAAGGGTATGGCTTTTAACAACTCCACCAATCCCCAAGATGCTGAAATTGTCGCCGGTGCGCGTCCAGGGTATTTGGTATACACCATCGATTTTGACGAACGTACCGGTCATGGGGAAATTTCTGCGCTTCAATTAGATTACGGAGAATTCATACTGGGAAAAGGCAAGCTTGAAAAAATCAATCTGGACGGACAGGAAGTCATGGGTGTACGAAGCAATGTTGATGTTTATAAAGGTACCTTCATAGATAACCAAAGACTTGTTCCTGCCGGTGATTACGAACTGGGCGTTTTCGGTCCGAATGCCGACTCGATTGCAGGAAAACTCAAAAATTCGGCCTTCGATATCGGTTTCGGCGGTACGCGGGACGGTAAATAAATACCCTTTACGAGGCAGAAAAATCATACGGTAAATGCCATCTGTGTCTGATCGAACAGCGCATTTTTTGGACTTTCATAAGGTCTGAATGATGAAAGGTCGTCTGAAAACCAAAGCAGCAGGTTTTCAGACGACCTTTCATATTTTAAGCGGATATAGGGCTGGTCATCTTCTTTTGATATGACACTTGCCGTCTGCCTTCCCGCACAGGCAGGAATTCATCGGCAAGCTCAAGAAATCTTTGTTTGAAAGGAAATTGCTGCAATTCAAAAATGGATTCCCGCCTGCGTGGGAATAACGACATGGATAACCCCTGCTTGAATTTCACTACGGACACGCATCCATCAAAAAGGTCGTCTGAAACCGCACCAACGCAGTTTCAGACGACCTCTTAAGTTTTTCAAACAAACAAAAAATCAGTATTTCACCAACACCGCGCCCCACGCGAAGCCGCCACCTATGCCTTCGAGCAACAGGTTTTGTCCGCGCTTGATTTGACCATTTTGGATGCCGACATCGAGCGCGAGCGGGATGGAAGCGGCGGATGTGTTGCCGTGTTCCTGTACGGTCAGGATGACTTTTTCCATGTCCAGACCCAAGTGTTTGGCGGTGGCGTCGATGATGCGTTTGTTGGCTTGGTGCGGTACGAGCCAGTCGATTTGATCGGGGGTATAACCTGCCTCGCTGATGACTTCGTCGGCGATTTTTGCGAGCATTTTGACCGCGAATTTAAACACGCCCGGTCCGTCCATTTTGACGTAGGGCGAACCACAAACTTGCCCGTTGGCGATTTGACCGGGTACGTTGAGCAGGTCGAGATAATTGCCGTCTGCTTTGAGTTTGCTGTGGATGATGCCCGCTTCGTCGGACGCGCCTAATACTACTGCGCCTGCGCCGTCGCCAAACAAAACGCAGGTCGTGCGGTCGTTCCAATCCACGATGCGGCTGAACGTTTCCGCGCCGATGACCAAAGCCTTTTTCGCCATGCCGCTTTTGATGTAGGCGTTGGCGGTGGACAGGGCGTACATAAAGCCCGCGCAGACTGCCTGTACGTCAAATGCGGGGCAGCCGTTTGCTATGCCGAGTTTTTGTTGAACGATGGTCGCAGTGGACGGGAACTGCATATCGGGGGTGGCGGTCGCCACGATAATCAAATCGATTTCATCGGCAGCGACACCCGCTGCAACCAGCGCGCGGTGCGATGCTTCGGCGGCGAGGTCGCTGGTTTTTTCGCCTTCGTCTGCAATATGGCGAAACTTGATGCCGGTACGGGTGGTAATCCACTCGTCGGACGTATCGACTTTTTTCGCCAAATCGTCGTTGCTGACGCGGTTGGCGGGAAGATAGCTGCCGGTACCTAAAATTTTGGCGTATTGCATGTGAAGGCCTTTGAGCGTTGATTCGGATAATCGGCTATTGTAAGCGAAAACGGATGAATTGCCCAACGCCGCGAAGGCGTAAAACAGGTAAAGCGCGCAATGGTTTGAAAAACAAATATAAACATATGATTTCAATGAAACTTACTTTTCAGACCATCTAAAAATTTACGTTTCCATATCCCGTTTTCAGACGACCTCGATTACACAAAATCCCCCCAAAGCGTCTGCATCGCCGCAATCGCCGCCAGCGAAGCGGTTTCCGTCCGCAGAATCCTCTTGCCCAGCGTTACCGACTGAAATCCCGACTCAAACGCCATCCTCTCCTCCTCGTCCGTCCAGCCACCTTCCGGCCCCACCATAAAAATCAGGTCGTCTGAAAACGGCTTGACGGCACGCAAACTTTGGGCGCGGTTCAAACTCATCAACAGCTTGGTCGTTTCAGACGACATCTGTTTCAAAGCCTCGCGGTAAGGCAGCAACGGGCGCACTTCCGGCACCATATTCCTGCCGCTTTGTTCGCAGGCAGACACCACAATTTCCTGCCAACGCGCCACCCGTTTGTCCGCCCGTTCGCCGCTCAGGCGCACGACGCAGCGTTCGCTGATTACCGGCTGAATCGCCATCACGCCCAGCTCCACGCTTTTCTGCAAAGTAAAATCCATACGTTCGCCGCTCGATACCGACTGCACCAGCGTGATTTTCAGCGGCGATTCGTTGTCCGCCTCCTCCTCGCGCAACACCTCCGCGCAGGCACGGCGTTTTTCCAAAACATCCAAACGCGCAGGATATGCCTTGCCATTGCCGTTAAACAAAACGACCTCTTCCCCGCAGCGCACACGCAAAACATTTAAATGACGCACAACATTATCAGGCAGTTCAACGACTTGCCCCGCATATAAAGCATCAGGCAGATAAAATCTGGACATGGTTCTTCAAGTGAAAACGGATATAATAACGCGATTATACGATTTCGCACCCCAACCGCAAAAACAAGGACAAAAAGTGTTACACCGATTGCAAAAAGTCGTCCGGCACATCGCGCAAACCGAAGTCATGCCGCGCTTCCTGAATACCCCGTCGCACCGCAAAGAAGACGGCTCCATGCTCAGCGAAGCCGACCTTGCCGCCCAAACCGCCTTCGCCGCCGCCCTGCCCTTGTTGATCGACAGTCCCATGCTCGGCGAAGAAATGAGCGTGCAGGAACAAACCACCCTTTGGAAAATGCACGCGCATACCGACGGGCTGTGGGTCGTCGACCCCATAGACGGAACCAACAACTTCGTCAACGGACTGCCCCATTTCGCCGTTTCCGTCGCCTTCGTCAAAAACGGCCGCGCCGAACTCGGCATCATCTACAACCCCGTCAGCGGCGAATGTTTCTACGCCGAACGCGGCAAAGGCGCATACCTCAACGGAACACAACTTCCCCTGCGCACCGTCGACAAAAAACTCAGCGAAGCCATCGCAGGCGTCGAAATCAAATACCTGCGTTCCGGCAAACTCACCAGCCGCATGAGCACGCTCGCCCCCTTCGGCACCATCCGCAGCATGGGCAGCAGCACGCTCGACTGGTGCTACCTCGCCAGCGGACGCTACGACGTTTACGTCCACGGCGGACAAAAACTGTGGGACTACGCAGCCGGCGCGCTGATTTTCGAAGAAGCAGGCGGCAACCTGTCCACTTTGGAAGGCGACGACTTCTGGAGCGGCGAACACGTTTTCAAACGCTCCGTCATCGCCGCCCTACAACCCGCCCTGTTCGAGCGTTGGGAAAAATGGATACGGGAGAACCAATAAACCCGCTTTAACAAATATAGTGACAGATTGAATAAAACAATCATAAAGAAATAGGAAAAGTTTCAGACGACTTTTTTCAGACGACCCTATTTGAATTATCTACCCATTTCGAAACAATCAAACCGATGAGCAGATCTTCCGTTATTTTCATTGATGTGGACGACACCCTCGTCCGAAGCGTAGGCAGTACACGCATTCCCATGCCCGAAGTCATCCGCCAAGTTCGCCGCCTGCATGAAAACGGGCATATGCTTTACCTTTGGAGCAGCGGAGGAGCCAACTACGCCCGTCGCAGCGCAGAAGAATTGGGCATATCGGAATGTTTCCAAGCATTTTTACCTAAACCGAACGCCTATATCGATGATCAAGCGGTACACGAATGGCGGTTCTGCTCCCACTTCCTTCCCATCAACAGCGGGCAAATTGACCAATAGCCTCAACAGCGGCATTTTGTCGGACAGAATGAAAATGCAATTGCCGTGTATCCCTGTACATCTCTTGTACAAAAAGGTCGTCTGAAAATAGTTTTTCAGACGACCTTTGTTCACATTATTTATTTCCCGAATCAATGCCTAAAATGGCGAACGCCTGTTACCACCATGGCGATGCCGTGTTCGTCGGCCGCATCAAAAACTTCCTGATCGCGCATCGAGCCGGCGGGATGGATGATGGCTTTGATGCCTTGTTCGGCGATGACGTCCACACCGTCGCGGAATGGGAAGAAGGCATCGGAGGCGGCGCATGCGCCGTTTAAGTCCAAGCCTGCGTCCTGCGCTTTGCGGGCGGCGATGCGGGTGCTGTCCACGCGGCTCATTTGACCTGCGCCGATGCCGTAGGTTTGACCGCCTTTGCCGAACACGATGGCGTTGGATTTGACGTATTTGGCGACGTTCCAGACAAACAGCAAATCATTCCACTCCTGCTCGGTCGGTTGGCGTTTGGAGACGACTTTCAAATCGGCGCGGCTGATGCGGTGGATGTCGGGCGTTTGTACCAACAGCCCGCCGCCGACGCGTTTGAGTTCAAAGCGGTTTGCGCCTGCTTCCAGAGGCACTTCCAATACGCGTACGTTTTTCTTGGCGGCGGCGATTTCAAGGGCTTCGGCGGTAAACTTCGGCGCCATCAGGACTTCCATAAATTGGTTGTCGGTAATCTGTTTCACGGTTGCGCCGTCCACTTCACGGTTGAAGGCGATGATGCCGCCGAATGCGCTGGTGGTGTCGGTGGCGTAGGCGAGTTTGTAAGCAGTCAATGTATCGGCTGCGACGGCGACGCCGCACGGATTGGCGTGTTTCACAATCACGCAGGCGGGCGCATCGAAGGATTTGACGGCTTCCCATGCGGCATCGGCATCGGCGATGTTGTTGTACGACAATTCTTTGCCTTGCAGTTGTTGGTAGGCGGCGAGGCTGCCTGCGGCGGGATAAACATCGCGGTAGAAAGCGGCGCGTTGGTGCGGGTTTTCGCCGTAGCGCATGTCTTGTACTTTAATCCAGCTTTGGTTGAACTGGCTGGGGAATTCGCCGATTTCGGGCGTGCCGCTCAAGACGTCGTCTGAAAGCGAGGTTAGATAGTTGGAAATCATGCCGTCGTATTGGGCGGTGTGGCTGAACGCTTTGCGCGACAGGTTGAAGCGGGTTTTGTCGCTCAACGCGCCGCCGTTGGCTTCCATTTCGGCTGCGACGGCGGGAAAGTCGGCGGTATCGGTAACGATGGCGACGTGTTTCCAGTTTTTCGCGGCGGAACGAACCATGGTCGGGCCGCCGATGTCGATGTTTTCAATCGCGTCTTCCAGCGTGCAGTTTGGTTTGGCGATGGTGGCGGCGAATGGATAAAGGTTGACGCACACGAGGTCGATGTTGCCGATGCCGTGCTCTTCCATCTTGGCGACGTGTTCGCCCAAATCGCGCCGCCCCAAAATACCGCCGTGGATTTTCGGATGCAGCGTTTTCACGCGGCCGTCGAGCATTTCGGGAAAACCGGTGTAGTCGGCGACTTCAATCACGGGAACGCCCGCATCGGCAAGCAGCTTCGCCGTGCCGCCGGTGGAGAGGATTTCGACACCGAGTTTGTGCAGGGTTTGGGCAAATTCGACTGCGCCGTTTTTGTCGGACAGGCTGATCAGGGCGCGTTTGATGGAAGGCATGGGGATTCCTTTTAAACAGATTTATAACTGGAAACAAACACTTTCAGGGGCGGTATTATCCTCTAGTTTCCGTTTTTTGGCAGCAGTTTTCTAGAAAAATTGTCAACAATTTTTCGATAAAAAAGGTCGTCTGAAAACCGTGTTCATAAGTTTTCAGACGACTTTCGCATATCCAACCACTTAACATTTTTAAATAGTTTTAAAATTTCATACAGTTAAATCTTGCATACATTAACAAACAGCCATAGAATGCAAAATCGGTCGGATTGCATAATCTGCCCTACAAAGTCCAAATTTCGAGTTACCCAGGAGTAATCAAATATGTACAGAAAATTCCTCTGCATTTTCGCAACCGCAGCCTTGGCAGCCGGCTGTGCGACCGAGTCTTCCAAAACCATCGAAGCCGTCAAAGTCAGCAGCTACAATACCCCTTATCACGGTGCGCGCGCGCCTATTTCCATCGGTAGCTTCGACAACCGCTCCACTTACCAGCGCGGCGTATTTTCCGACGGTGAAGACCGTTTGGGCAGTCAGGCAAAAACCATTTTGCTGACCCACCTGCAACAGACTAACCGTTTCAACGTACTCAACCGTACACAATTGAGCGCGCTGAAGCAGGAAGCAGGCATCGGAGGCAAAACTCAAGCCCTTAAAGGTGCGGATTACGTGATTACCGGCGATGTAACCGAGTTTGGCCGCAAGGATGTCGGCGACCATCAGCTTTTCGGGATTTTAGGACGCGGCAAATCCCAAGTCGCCTATGCCAAAGTAGCGTTGAACGTCGTGGATGTACGCACTTCCGAAGTGGTTTATTCAGCGCAGGGCGCAGGGGAATTTTCATTGTCCAACCGCGAAGTCGTCGGCTTTGGCGGCACTACGGGCTACGATGCGACGCTGAATGGCAAAGTATTGGACCTGGCCATCCGCGAAGCAGTCAATAATTTGGTTGCCGGCATCGAAAGCGGTGCTTGGACGCCTGCACGCTGAAAGGTCGTCTGAAATGGACAAACTCATCAAAACAGGCTGCCTGGGCGCATTCTGCCTGCTGCTAGCCGCATGCGGCAGCCCTCAGCAAACCCTTTATTATTGGGGAAACAACAATGCCGATGTTTACGAACGCCTCAAAAGCGACGGCAAACCCCTAGGCGAACAAATCGACGCAATGGAAAAATATTTCCAGAAAACCCGGAGCGAAAATAAAAAAGAAGCACCCGGCACACACGCTCATTTGGGAATGCTGTTGAGCGAGGCGGGGCAGGATCGGTCGGCGGCGGAACACTTCGAAACCGAAAAACGCCTGTTCCCCGAATCTTCCGTCTTCATGGACTTCCTGTTGAAAAATAAAGGAGCCCAAAAATGAGCAGCCTGAAAACCGCCCTTTTTGCTTCTGCAACCGCCGTCATACTATCAGCCTGCTCCGCTACCGCGCCGCAGCCTTTCGACTATTCCGCATTCAGGGAAAGCAAACCCCGCTCCATTTTGGTATTGCCTCCCTTAAACGAATCGCCGGAAGTCAAGGCAAGTGCAGGGATGCTTGCTTCTTCCACGCGACCGTTGGCAGAATCAGGCTATTACGTCTTCCCGGTTGCCGCAGTGGCCGAAACCTTCAAGCAAAACGGTTTGGACAATGCGCACGACATCCATCAAGTCAGCCTTGAAAAACTCAATCGGATTTTCGGCGCGGATGCCCTACTCTATATAAAAATCAACCAATACGGCACCAGCTACCAACTCATCCAAAGCGATACCCGGGTTACGGCGGAAGCCAAACTGGTTGACGCGAAAACCGGAAAAGAGTTGTGGCACGGTTCTGCAACGGCTTCCAGCACCGAAAACAACAATACTGCCGGACAAGGCCTGCTCGGCGCAATGGTGAGCGCAATCGTCCAACAGATTGCAAGCTCCGTCGGCGACAAAGGATTCGATATTGCCCAAGTTGCAGGCACGCGCCTGCTTTCGGCGTCCGCAACGAACGGCATCATGTACGGCCCTTATTCGCCCCACTATGAAACCCAGCCGGGTAAATAATCCCCAAAGCAAAGGTCGTCTGAAACAAGTTTTCAGACGACCTTTTTCTTAGTTTACATTTGAATATTTATTGATCGCTTATTTTGGCAAGGCACTTATTCAAACCGACTGACGTCATTGCAGCGATCAGGTTGAATCCAATTTAAAAATCAGGCATACGTTGCTTTTAAAACAGATTCCCAAACGTCTTTCAAATCGGGTTTTCCTACGGTTCAGACGACCCCTTACGCACTCTTTCCTCTGTTCGACAGCCATCCCACCACAAACGTCGAAGCGATGACGATGAACACGCCCGAAGCGGAGACGGCGGATAAATGTTCGCCCAGAATCAGTACCGCCATGATGACGCCGATGACGGGTTCGAGCGAAATCAAGAGTCCGGAGACATTGGCAGGGACTTTGTTCATGCCCTTGTTCCATAAAAGATAGGCAAGCCAACTGCATCCAATCCCCAAATACAAAATCGACAACACGCCGCCCCACGACCAGCGGACTTCATAGCTTTCAGCCAACACCAGCGAAAACGGCAGACACAACACCGCCGCCGCCGCCATGGAAGCAGAAGTAAATGCAGGCGCGCCGATGCGGGCAATCATCTCTCGGCTCGGACGCATCACGCCGGCAAAACCGATTCCGGCAAGCAAAATCAGCAAACAGCCGAACCAATCGACCGCGCCGCCCTCTTCCGCGCCGCCCAGCACCATCATCCCGATACCGACAAACGCCGCCGCACCGCAAATCCAGTGGTAAATTCTCGCTTTGTCGTTGAAAAAGAAATGCCCGACAAACACCACCAGCAAGGGTTCAAGCCCGACCATGGTAATCGCGCTGGCGGCGGACGTGTATTTCAAGCCGATAAACTGAAGCAGCAAAACCACGACATAGTTGATAAAGGCAATCCACAACAACGGCTTCCACTCGCGGCGCGGAATCTTGCCGAAATGGCGGTAACAGGAAGGCAGCACCATCAACGCAGCAATCAACAGCCGCGCCTCGACCATCAACGCGGCATCAAGCATTTCGTAGGAATATTTGGCGGCGATAAACGAACTGCCCCAAATAATCAAGGCAAGGACTTGATAGAACATTTCAGACGACCTCAGCCCTCCAGCAGACCATGCTGCAACAGCTTCTTACGCAGCGTATTGCGGTTCAGCCCCAAAATCACCGCCGCCTTAGACTGATTGCCGCCGCATTGCGCCATCACGCAAATCAGCATGGGCTTTTCCACTTGGTGCAACACCATATCGTACACGCCGCAAGGCTCCGTACCATTCAAGTCTTTGAAATATTGTTGCAAATTCTGTTCAACGCATTGCGCAATATCGGGGATGGGTTGTTTCATGACATATCCTCCTTCGTTATTTTTAAAAGATGACAAGTCGTCTGAAACGGGATTCAGACGACGTTTGTTGAGTTTGTATAGATAAATTGTTTTTTATTTCGATGAAACTGTGTTTTCAGGCGACCTGATATTGCCGCCATTCCCGCGCAGGCGTAACCCGGTAATTTGAAGCTGCGGCAATTTCTGAACATTTCTGAAAAATTAAAGCCTGGATTCCTGCCTGTGTAGGAATGACAGTACTGGGTTTTCTTAATCATTCACGATGGCTTATCCGCTTCCCAAAAACAAAAGGTCGTCTGAAACGCCCTACCCCTCGCGATATTCACACACCCAGCGGTCGGTTTTCTCTGAAAGCGTCTCAAGATAGGCGGTAAGGGTATCGTATTGTGCCGCGGTGCTGTCTAAGCGGTTGATGTCCCGGCGTGCCTGCTCACCGTCGGGCATGGCGTCGATGTACCAGCCTATGTGTTTGCGGGCGATGCGTACACCGGCAACTTCGCCATAAAACGCGTGCATGGCGTGGATGTGGTTCAAAATGGTGGCGTTGCATTCTGCCAAGCTCAAGGCAGGCGGCAAAACGCCGTGTTCAGCGTAATGTTTCAAATCGCGGAAGAGCCACGGCCTGCCTTGTGCGCCGCGCCCTATCATGATGCCGTCTGCGGCGGTTTGTTTGAGGACGGCGGCGGCTTTTTGCGGCGAGGTGATGTCGCCGTTGACCCAGACGGGGATTTTCAGACGACCTTTGGTTTCGGCAATCAGGTCGTAAGTTGCTTCGCCTTTGTACATTTGCGTGCGTGTGCGTCCGTGGACGGCAAGGGCAGCGATGCCGCAATCTTCGGCGATGCGGGCGATGGCAGGCAGGTTTTTGTGGTCGTCATTCCAGCCCAAACGGGTTTTGAGGGTAACGGGAACGTCCACCGCACGGACGACGGCTTCAAGAATGGCGGCAACCAGCAGCTCGTTTTGCATCAGCGCGCTGCCGGCTTGAACATTGCATACTTTTTTAGCGGGACAGCCCATGTTGATGTCGATAACCTGCGCTCCGAGACTGACGTTGTAACGCGCGGCATCCGCCATCTGCTGCGGATCGCTGCCGGCAATTTGGACGGCAACGATGCCGCCCTCATCGGAGAAATCGCTGCGGCGCAGGGTCTTTTTGGTATTTCTAAGCGTCGGGTCGCTGGTCAGCATTTCGCACACGGCCCAACCTGCGCCAAAATCTCGGCAAAGTCGGCGGAACGGTTTGTCCGTAATGCCCGCCATCGGGGCGAGTGCAATGGGATTGTCGATAATGTAGCCGCCGATGTGCATGGTCAAACCGCCGTATGGAAAGGGCTACCATTGTACAATTTTTAAGCAGAGTTTCCAATGGGATTTACTTTGGAAACAGGTAAAACAAAGGGCGCAATCATGCGCCCTGCGGGTGTGTTTAAGGCTTCAGACGACCTTTTCGCCGTCTTGCGGACGGTTCAGTTTAACAAGGTCATAAAGAGGTACACAGCCGTCTGTATCAGCACAACGATAGGCAGGATGATTTTTGCCAGCAGCCCTGTGAACATCAATATTAGGACAATCCACATTCCGTAAGGTTCGATTTTGCGAAACTGCATGGACTGTTTGGCAGACAGGAAAGTATCGATAAAGATGCCGCCGTCCCAAGGCAGGATGGGAATCAGGCTGAAAGCGACCCAAATCGCGTTCACGATAACGCCGTATTGCGCCATTCGGACCAACGGCTCCTGATAGGATTCAGGCGCGTAAACGGCAAAGGCGGCGACAAAGCCCCAGAAGAACGCCAAAATCAGATTGGCAATCGGACCGGAAATGGAAACCCAACGCCAAGCGCGGCGCGGATCGCGGAAATTGCGCGGGTCGATGGGCATCGGGCGCGCCCAACCGAAAACGAACGGGGTCAGCAGCAGGCTGATTATGGGTACGACGATCGTACCTACCGGATCGATATGCGGCAGGGGGTTGAGTGTCAGCCGCCCGTATTGTTGGGCGGTACTGTCGCCCCAACGGCGGGCGGTATAACCACGCGCGACTTCGCGTATGGTCAGGGCAAGGAGGACGGGCGGAATCGCGAGTAGGACAGTGCCCAAGTCAAAGTTTTGAAACATGGTTTTCCTTTGAAAGGTCGTCTGAAAACGACGATGTATGTGCGGATGGCCGATTTATCGGAAACAGGAAGATTTCTGCCTCATTCAATATGTTCTTTTTTGTCGGGTTTTCAACCCCTCCCCAGTCTTCATCATGCCCGATCAGGCTCTAATAACGGGATGTGTCTCGCCGCAAGCGACCCGGCTATACATACCTTCACACCGCCAACCCCGTTACCAACTGCTTAAATTCCGTCCACGCGTCGCCGTCTTCTGCGCCTTTGATGATGCGGTCGATTTTGGCGCAGGTTTTGAGCGCTTCGATCATGCGGACGGCGGGAATGCGTTTGACGGCAATGGGCGCGAGGGTTTGTTTGTCGCCCCACAGGCGCAGGCTGTTGCGGACGGATTGTACGCTTTGCCCTTGTTTGAGCGCGGCGGTCAGGCGGATGAGGGTGCGGATGTCTTCGGCAACCGCCCACAGCAGCAAGACGGGTTCTTCGCCTTCTTCTTCAAGTCCGTCCAGAAGGCGGGCGACGCGCATGGCATCGCCTTTCATCCATGCGCCGGAGAGCTGGAACACGTCGAAACGGGCGACGTTGGCGACGGCGGCTTCGGCATCGGCGATGTTGACGGTATGGTTTTGCGGGTGCAGCAGGGCGAGTTTGTCGATTTCTTGGCGGGCGGCGAGCAGGTTGCCTTCGACGCGTTCGGCAAACAGGGCGAGCGCGTCGGGTTCGATGTCGAGTCCGACCTTTTTCAGACGACCTTTTATCCACTGCGGCAGGGCTTGCGCGCTAATGGCTTTGGCTTCGAGTATCGTGCCTTTGGCGGCGAGCGCGGTGAACCATTTTGCCTGCGTTTGGGCTTTTTCGAGCTTGGGCAGCAGAATCAGGGAAACGGTGTCTTCGGGCAGGCGTTCGGCGAAGGTTTGCAGCGCGTCGCCGCCGTTTTTGCCGGGCTTGCCGTTCGGAATGTGGATTTCCAAAAGTTTCAAATCGGCGAAAAGCCCCGCGCTGCCTGCGCTTTGCAAAAGTTCGTTCCAGTCGGCGCCGTTGTCCGCCGTAAAGACTTCGCGGTTGAGGTAGCCTTGTTTTTTGGCGGCGGAGCGCAGGGTGTCGAGGGCTTCGATGCGCAACAGGTCTTCTTCGCCGTGAATGATGTACAACGGCGAAAGCGGCATATCCGCGCTGACCTGTTCGATATTCATGACCGCCATCAATACGCTTTCAGGAACGTGAGGCGGCGGACGATTTGGTCGGCGGCGTCGGCGCGCATTTCTGCCCAGATGGTTTCGCTTTCTTCCTGTTTGCCCAACACTTCGCTGTCGTTGTAATCCATCGTGCGGTTGACGAGGATGGTCATCGGTTCGCCCACAGGCTCGCCGTTGCGCATGGCTTGAGCTTCGACGCGCAGGGTCAGCAGGTATTCGTTGACCAGCGCGGCGCGGGTGATGGTGTAGATGTCCTGACGGGTTTCAATGTTCTTGATGTACAAAGTCATTTGCGCTTCGGCGGCGGAAACGGGTTTGCCGTCGGCGCGGCGCAGGGCGTTTTCCAAAGCCTTTTGCATGACGGAGGCGTTTTGGATGTGCCAAGCGGGATACGGCAGCGTGCGTGCTGTGCCGCCCATGCCTTTGAGGTGGAAGCCGCAGGCGGACAGAAGCAACACGGCGGCGGTCATCAGGATTTTGTTCATTTCATTCTTTCTGTTGCGCGGGTATCGGGGAATTATAGCGGATAGTCGGGCGGTCGGGAAACGCGGCGGCGGAAGCGGATTTCAGACGACCCCTTGCCGTTTGTCGTTTACCGGCACGATGGGTACAATCCAAACGTCAGACAACAGGAGAAACATCATGAATCCCATCCGTGAACCCATCCGCAGCGGCCTGCTGCCCGTATCGGACATCCATCAAATCTACTGGGAAGAATCCGGCAATCCCGACGGCCTGCCCGTCATCTTCCTGCACGGCGGCCCGGGCGCGGGCGCATCGCCTGCCTGCCGCGGCTTTTTCAATCCCGACGTGTTCCGCATCGTCATCATCGACCAGCGCGGCTGCGGCCGTTCGCTGCCTTACGCCTGCACCGACGACAACACGACTTGGGACTTGGTTGCCGACATCGAAAAAGTCCGCGAAATGCTGGGCATCCGAAAATGGCTGGTGTTCGGCGGCTCGTGGGGCAGCACCTTGTCGCTCGCGTATGCCGAAACCCATCCCGAACGCGTTGCCGGACTCGTATTGCGCGGGATATTCCTGTGCCGTCCGTCCGAAATGGCGTGGCTCGACGAAGCGGGCGGCGTCAGCCAGATTTATCCCGCGCAATGGCAGAAATTCCTCGCCCCCGTCGCCGAAGAAAAACGCGGCAGCCTGATTGCGGCGTATCACGAAATGCTGTTCGGCGAAGACGAAGCAGGTCGTCTGAAAGCCGCCAAAGCATGGGCGGACTGGGAAAGCTACCTGATCCGCTTCGAGCCGCAAGACGTCGATGAAGACGCCTACCAATCGCTCGCCATCGCCCGCTTGGAAAACCATTATTTCGTCAACGAAGGCTGGCTGAAGGGCGATAAAGCGATTTTGGCAAACACGGACAAAATCCGACATATCCCGACCATCATCGTGCAAGGCCGCTATGATTTATGCACCCCCATGCAAAGCGCGTGGGAACTCTCGCAGGCGCTGCCCGAAGCCGAATTGCGCGTGATTCAGGCGGGACACTCGTCGTTTGACCCGCCCTTGGCAGCGGCGTTGGTGCAAGCGGTGGAAGATATGAGGGAACGTGCGGTGTGGTAATAATAAGGAATTGAAATCATAAAAGCATGGTTTGCCGTTATTTCTGTTCGAATGGGAATAACGGCAAACAAACAATATCGTTTTCTTTGACTTTGCGACAGGAAGATCCGCCTGCCGCCACCTTCCCACCAAATTCCGAAAATACTGTAAAATAGCGTTAATTACGAGATTCAAGGTCGTCTGAAAACCGACGCGGCAGGTTCTCCGAAACCAGCCTCCGTTTTTCAGACGACCTCCCACCCTTAATAAGGAACCACAACTTCATGGACAACCAAACCAAACTCCGCATCGGCGGCCTGCTTGTGCTGACCACCGCCGTTTTAAGCCTGATTATCGTCTTAATCGTCGATTCGTGGCCGCTCGCCATCCTGCTTGCCGTCATCATCGTCGCCGCAGCCGCCGGCGGCTTTGTCTGGACTTCGCGCCGCCAGCAGCGCCAGTTTCTCGAACGCCTGAAAAAATTCGACATCGACCCCGAAAAAGGCCGCATCAACGAAGCCAACCTGCGCCGTATGTACCACAGTGGCGGACAACACCAAAAAGATGCGATAACGTTGGTCTGCCTGTCGCAAAAATGTTCGGCCGACGAAGCGCACGCCATGTTCAAAAAACGCCCGACCCGTCAGGAAATGAACCAGATGGCAGCCCAGCAGGCGCGCGGACAAAAACGCCCCCACCGCTGATTCCTCCCACACAAAGGTCGTCTGAAAACGGATGCGGCGGTTTCGCCCAAACCAAGCATTCCGTTTTTCAGACGACCTTTTTACCGAGCAGACCGTCATGACCGCCCTTCCCCCCGCCCCCGTCAAACGCCGCCTTGCCGCCCTGATGTACGAATTGCTGCTGACCGGCGCCGTGACCGCCATCGCCGCCATCCTTGCCGGAATCGCCGCGATTTTCCTCAACCCCGTCTCCCAGCTCCTTTCCAGCTTGGTTACCTGCGTTATCTTTGTAGGAAGCTGGTGGCTCTACTTCAAAACCAACTGGACGAAAACCGGCCGCACCCTCGCCATGCAAACTTGGAAAATCGGGTTGCACGGCAGAAACGGTACGCTGCCGCCATTGTCGCAACTGCGCATCCGCTTTATTTGGTCGTGTATCTTCGTCGTCTTCATCCCCCTGCTCGCCTACGCAGGCTTGCGCCACCTGCTCGCCATCCCACCTGTGCCCGCCTTTGGTGCCGCCCTTATCTGGCTCATCCTGCCTTGGGGCTTTGCCCTGCTGAATCCCGACCAGCAGTTTTTATACGATTTCCTGGCGGGAACGCGATTGGTCGATTTGAAACAGGAAGCATCCGAAAACTGATGGTTTCACTGCCGTGCAACTACATAAAAAGGTCGTCTGAAAACCAAACAGGTTTTCAGACGACCTTTTTATTCATTTCAAAACAACCGTCGCATCAGATGCGCATCGGCATCACGATGTATTTGAAGTTCGGATTATTCGGCACGGTAAACAAGGTCGAACGGTTGGCATCGCCGAAGGCAAGCTGCATATCGTCGGAATGGATATTGCGCAATACGTCCATCAGATAGCCGATGTTGAAGCCGACTTCGAGTTCGCCGCCTTGGTAGGCGATTTCGAGTTCTTCGCGGGCTTCTTCCTGCTCGTTGTTGCTGCACACAACGCTCAAGAGACCGGGTTGCAGGAACAGGCGCGCGCCGCGGAATTTTTCGTTGGCAAGGATGGCGGCACGTTCAAGCGCGCCCAAAAGTTGGGTGCGTGAAACGAGGAAGATTTTGTCGTTGTCCAGCGGAATAACGCGGTTAAAATCGGGGAATTTGCCGTCAATGACTTTGCTGACGATGGTCGTACCGTTGCATTGGAAGCGCACTTGGTTGTTGAGTAGCTCGACGCTGATGGGTTCGGACGGGTTGTTCAGCAGCTTGAAGAGTTCCAAAACGGTTTTGCGCGGCAGGATGACTTCGGTTTTGGGCAATTCGGCTTCGATTTGGCTGGCGGCATAGGCAAGGCGGTGGCCGTCGGTGGCGACGAGGCGCAGTTGGTTGCCTTCAACCTGCATCAGCAAGCCGTTGAGGTAGTAGCGGATGTCTTGTACTGCCATGCTGTATTGGACTTGCGAAAGCATGGTTTTGAAGGTTTCTTGCGACAGGGAAAACGCTGCGCTAATGTCTTCGCCAACGCTCATCAGCGGGAAGTCTTCGGCAGGCAGGGTTTGCAGGGCGAAGCGTGATTTGCCTGCACGCAGGGTCAGGCGGTTGTCCGCCCAGTCGAGCGAAACGATGGCGCTGTCGGGCAAGGCGCGCAGGATGTCTTGGAATTTTTTGGCGTTGGTGGTGATGCGGAAATCGCCTGCCTGACTTTCCGGACCGGCTGTGTTGATTTGGATTTCCAAGTCGGTCGCCAGAAGTTTGGTTTGACCGTCTCTGCTTTCGAGCAGGACGTTAGAGAGGATGGGCAGGGTATGGCGGCGTTCGACGATACCGGTAACGGCTTGCAGCGGCTTGAGCAGACTGTCGCGGTCGGCTTGTAAAATCAGCATGGTCAATTCCTTTTGAATCGGTTATTTCGGGTGTTTTTGAATCAGGTTCGGCGGACGCGATGGTTGATTCGCCGCCGTTAAAATCAATGTGTATTTGCGTTTTCAGACGACCTTTTAAGAGAGGGGTCGTCTGAAAGCCGTTTCTGACTCAGTTTTGAATCAGAATCAGGAGTTTTTCGTAATCTTGCGCCAACTCGGGATCTTCTTCGCGCAGTTTTGCGACGGCTTTCACGCCGTGCATGACGGTCGTGTGGTCGCGTCCGCCGAACGCGTCGCCGATGGATGGCAGGCTGAGGGTGGTCAACTCCTTGGTCAGGCTCATGGCGACCTGACGCGGACGGGCAATGTTGCGCGTGCGTTTTTTGCCGAGTATATCGCTGATTTTAATACGGTAATATTTGGCAGTCGCGTCGATAATGGTGTCGGCGGTAATGATTTTGTGTTTTTCGGCGATAATGTCCTGCAAAGCCGTGCGCGCCAAATCCATGTCGATAACGGGGCGGTTCATGAAGCGGCTGCTGGCACTGACGCGGTTGAACGCGCCTTCCAGTTCGCGCACGTTGGAACGAATCAGGTTGGCAACAAACAATGCGGCTTCGTCTTCAATGCTGATACCTGCCGCTTCTGCCTTTTTCTGCAAAATCGCCACGCGCATTTCCAGCTCGGGCGGCTCGAGTTCCAAAGTCAAACCCCATGAGAAACGCGATTTAAGGCGGTCGTCCATACCTTCGATTTTGGCAGGCAACACATCGCAAGTGAGGATGAGCTGTTTTTTCTCGTTGTGGAAATGGTTGTACAGATAGAAAAATTCTTCCATCGTACGGTCTTTGCCTTTGATGAACTGGATGTCGTCGATAATCAGCAGGTCGTATTGTTTGTATTGCTGCTTGAACACATCGTAAGTATTGTTGCGCACCGCCTTCATAAAGCTGCGGATATAGTCGTCTGAATGCATATAGCGCACTTTGGCATCAGGACGGTTTTTCAGCAGTTCGTTGCCGATGGCCTGCACCAAGTGGGTTTTACCCAAACCCGTGCTGCCGTACAGGAAAAACGGGTTATAGCCCTGCCCCGGGTTCTCAGCGATGGCTTGGGCGGCGGCGGCGGCAAGGCGGTTGCCCTTACCTTCGACCAAGGTATCGAATGTGTAGTCGCGCGACAGATTGGTCTGTTCGTAACGCGCTTCTTCCGCATCGCGCTGCGCTTCCGTTTTGGCTTTCGCAACGACTTTCGATTCTGCAGGCGCGGCGGCAGGCTGCTTGTTTTCGTGCGGCAGATTTTTCATGCGCTGCGCCAAAATGTCCGCCGCTGTTTTCGCGACAGAGGGTTTGTCTGCGTTTTCAGACGAGGTCTCGTCTGAAAAATATTCTTGCGCGTCAGCTTTCGGCATTTCTTCCGTCAACGCAGCTTGTTCAGGCGCAACCGCCCCCGCATTTTCCGCCATTTCATAATGCTGCCCCACGCCTGCCTTAAACGCAAAAGCCGCCTGCAGCGGAGCCAATTCCGAACGCACCACTTCGATTTTGGCGGCAAACTGGCTTTTGAGCATATTGCAGGCAAACTGGTTTTTACCGTAAACCACCCACACGCCGTTTTCCTCGCCCACGGTCAAGGGCGCAATCCATTGTGCGAACTGCCCGGCAGGCAAAATATCGTGAAGTCGGCGGAGGCACTGCGGCCAAAATTCTGCTAGCGTCATGAATAAGCTCGAGTCGTGGAAATCGTTGGAAAGAAACGGAGAGAAACCGTCGGAAATTGCAGCCTTTGAAAATGCGGTTTCAGCCCGACGGGAAAAGTGTCGCAAATACCGCACAAACCCTATCCGCCAAACCGAACGTCGTCTGAAAATACAATTGAATTATTTTCGGAAAATCATCACGATAAATCCATATCAACATTTTCAGACGACCTATCGCCCGGCAAAGGGACAGGAATTGCCGATTATACCCACTCCGACCAACTTTATCCACAACCCGCCGGAAATTTTATCCACAAAGAGCCGCAAAAATCCGCAAACCAAATCATCCCACGCGCCATATCCATTTACTCAACCGAGATTGACAAAAGATGAAAATTAGAGTGTAATTCACGGTTTATTTATCTACCGATTTTTTAGGAAACATCATGAAACGCACTTATCAACCTTCCGTTACCAAACGCAAACGCACCCACGGCTTCCTGGTTCGCTCCAAAACCCGCGGTGGTCGCGCAGTATTGGCAGCCCGTCGCGCCAAAGGCCGCAAACGCTTGGCAGTGTAATTTTGGACTACCGCTTCGGAAAGCAGTACCGCTTATTAAAAACGGATGATTTTTCATCCGTTTTTGCGTTCAAAAACCGGCGCAGCCGCGATTTGCTGCAAGTCTCCCAATCTGCCGACAACGGATTAAACCATCCGCGGCTCGGCTTAGTCGTCAGCAAAAAAACAGCGAAACGCGCGCATGACCGCAACTATATGAAGCGCGTCATCCGCGATTGGTTCAGACTGAACAAAAACAGCCTGCCGCCGCATGATTTCGTCGTACGCGTCCGTCTGGCATTCAATCGGCAAAACGCTGCCGAAGCCCGAAACCAATTGACGCAACTCATGCGCAAACGCTGATGAATACCCTATTGTCCAAATTCATCCTCGCGCTGATCCGTTTTTACCAATACGCCATCAGCCCGCTGATACCGCCGCGCTGCCGCTATACCCCGACCTGTTCGCAATATGCAGTCGAGGCAGTCAAAAAATACGGCGCGTTCAAAGGCGGCTGGCTTGCCGTCAAACGCATCGCCCGCTGCCACCCTTTCGGCGGACACGGACACGACCCCGTCCCGTAATCCAAATCATTCGGATAACTCGATTTCCTTTAATTTCCCGTCGGTTTCTATATAATGCCGTCTGAAGCAGTTTTCATCTCCATTACATACCCGTCAATTCCAGGAATCTCTTATGGATTTTAAAAGACTAGTGGCATTTTTTGCCATCTCGCTGGCAATCTTTGCCGGCTGGGAACATTTCTTCCCCAGCCCCAAACCTAATCCGGCACAACAAGCCGCTCAGCAGCAACAGCAGCAAACCGCCGCAACCGCTGCCGCTGAAGCCACACTCGCCCCCGCAACGCCGATTACCGTAACGACCGACACAGTCAAAGCCGTCATCGACGAAAAAAGCGGCGACCTGCGTCAAATGACCCTGCTCAAATACAAAGCAAATGGCGACGAAAACAAACCCTTCACCCTGTTTAACGACAGCAAAGAATACACCTACGTCGCCCAATCCGAGCTTTTGGATGCACAAGGCAACAACATTCTGAAAGGTGTCAACTTTACCGCAGCGCAAAAACAATACAGCCTCAACGGCGACAAAGTCGAAGTCCGCCTGAGCGCGCCTGAAACAAACGGACTGAAAATCGACAAAGTCTATACCTTTACCAAAGACAGCTACCTCGTCAACGTCCGTTTCGACATCACTAACACCAGCGGCAAGCCCGCCAACCTGAGCGCGGACTACCGCATCGTACGCGACCACAGCGAACCTGAAGGTCAAGGTTACTTTACCCGCTCTTTCGTCGGCCCCGTCGTTTACACTCCTGAAGACAAATTCCAAAAAGTCAGCTTCTCCGACTTGGACGACGATGCCAAATCAGGCAAAAACGAAGCCGAATACGCCCGCAAAACCCAAACCGGCTGGCTCGGCATGATTGAACACCACTTCATGTCCACCTGGATCCTCCAGCCTAAAGGCGGACAAAGCGTTTGCGCCGCAGGCGACTGCCGTATCGATATCAAACGCCGCAATGACAACCTGTACAGCACCAGCGTCAGCGTTCCCCTTGCCGCCATCCAAAACGGCGCGAAAGCCGAAACATCCATCAACCTCTACGCCGGCCCGCAGACCACATCCGTCATCGCAAACATCGCCGACAACCTGCAACTGGCAAAAGACTACGGCAAAGTACACTGGTTCGCATCGCCGCTCTTCTGGCTCCTGAACCAACTGCACAACATTATCGGCAACTGGGGCTGGGCAATCGTCGTTTTGACCATCATCGTCAAAGCCGTACTCTACCCGCTGACCAACGCGTCCTACCGCTCGATGGCAAAAATGCGCGCCGCAGCGCCCAAACTGCAAGCCATCAAAGACAAATATGGCGATGACCGTATGGCACAACAGCAAGCCATGATGCAGCTTTACAAAGACGAAAAAATCAACCCGCTGGGCGGCTGTCTGCCTATGCTGTTGCAAATCCCCGTCTTCATCGGCTTGTACTGGGCATTGTTCGCTTCCGTAGAATTGCGTCAGGCACCTTGGCTGGGCTGGATTACCGACCTTAGCCGTCCCGACCCCTACTACATCCTGCCCCTGATTATGGCGGTCACCATGTTTGCCCAAACATTCCTCAATCCGCCGCCGACCGACCCGATGCAGGCAAAAATGATGAAAATCATGCCGCTGGTTTTCTCAGCCATGTTCTTCTTCTTCCCTGCCGGTCTGGTATTGTACTGGGTAGTCAACAACCTCCTGACCATCGCCCAACAATGGCATATCAACCGCAGCATCGACAAACAACGCGCCCAAGGCGAAGTGGTTTCCTAACAGCGGTTTGACACACTAAAAAGGTCGTCTGAAAACTTAATTTCAGACGACCTTTTCTATTAGAATACCGATGGTTTGTCGGCTTCGACTTAACTCGACTACACTGTCGGGCTTGATTCGATAGGCAAAATTTAAGTCCCGGCGGAGCAGCCTGATACACGCATCAAGAAAATAATTTTCAAAGTATCGAATCAAATCAATCCATTATTTTTTAAAGGGCATCATCATGCGGACGTCTTTACATATGCTCAAAAGGGGCATGTTTAACTTAATCGAAGGCGACTTCATCAGCCGATACGCGCAGGCTTATGGCGAATGGTCGGATTTGGAAGTCCGTTTTCTTCTGAACAATCTTCGTGCCGACAGCAATGTCGTCGAAGTCGGCTCAAATATCGGTATGCACGCAATTCCCATCGCCCGACATATCGAGCTCGGCAAACTATTCTGTTTCGAGCCGCAGCGGGTGATTTTCCAAACCCCGTGTGCCAATATATCACTCAACAGCCTGACCAATGTTTACGCCTATCAAGAAGGCGTGGGTGATGAAAACGCTTGGCTGGAGATTCCCCCTTCAGATTATGAAACAGAATGGAATTACGGTAGTTTTTCTTTGGACAAGGGTTTTGATACCGAATCCGGCTTTAACGGTATCCGCTACAACGAAACCATACGCCTTACTGCATTAGACCGACATCCCGAGCTTCAAAAACTCAATACGCTGGATTTGCTGAAAATCGATGCGGAAGGCTTTGAAAGCCATGTACTCAACGGCGCAAAACGCCTGATTGAACAGCATAAACCAATCATTTTTGCAGAGGCGCAGCCTGACAACTGCCTCGATTTAATCCGCCATTTTGAGCACATGGATTATCGTTGCTATTGGTTTGCTTCCCACCGCTATCAGGAAGACAACTTCTTCCGCCGCCCCGAAAGCCTATCGGGCATAGATCTCAATCTTGCCTGTTTTCACCGCGATGCAGTTCCCAGCCTACCCGAAAAGCTATCCGCCTCTGTGGACAGCAATTTGGATTTTATTCCCTTGATCATCAGAGAAATGCTTGAACGATGAAATAAGCGGATCAGGATTGGCAATAGCTTTGATTCGCTTCATTCAAAAAGGTCGTCTGAAAACTCGAAACACGGGTTTTCAGACGACCTCTCATTTCGGCAGGCAGGATATGCCTTATCCCAGCGAGACCATTTCGATTTGTTCCATGCTGCGTCCGAGGAAGCGTTCGCCTATGGTGCGGAAGCGCAGGGGGATGTCGCTGACGTAGAAGCGGTAGTCGGGACTGTCGTTTTCCGTGTTGAGCAACCCTGCTTGGGCGAGTGCTTGGGCGGTGGCTTCGGCGGTGGTGATGGCAGAGTCGACCAAGGCGACGTTTTGCGCTTCTTTGCCGATCAGGGGCTTGAGCAGCGGAAAGTGGGTACAGCCGAGGACGAGTGTGTCGATGTCGTCCACCAAGAGCGGTTTGAGATATTCGCGCACGGTCAGGCGGGTTACTTCGTGGTCGAGCCAGCCTTCTTCCACCAGCGGCACGAGTAGCGGCGTCGCCTGCGTACGCACGAGCGTGTCCGGGTTTTGGGCGTGGATGGCGCGGGCGTAGGCGTTGCTGTTGACGGTGGTGTTGGTGGCGATGATGCCGATTTTGTTGTTGCGCGTGGTGTTCAAAGCCGCCTGCGCACCGGCGGAAATCACGTCCAACACCGGCATATTGCCTGCTTTTTGGCGGATTTTCTGTCCGGCAACGGCGGCGATGGTGTTGCACGCGATGACGAGTGCCTTAACATCGTTTTCCAGCAGGAAATCGACAATCTGCATGGCGAAGGTTTCGATGGTGGCGCGGGATTTGGTGCCGTAGGGAACGCGGGCGGTGTCGCCGAAGTAGATGATGTTTTCCATCGGCAGGCGTTCCATCAGGGCGCGGACGTTGGTCAGGCCGCCGACGCCGGAATCGAAAACGCCGATGGGACGTTGTTTGCTGATAGTCATGATGCGGTTTGTACGGATTAGGTATGATGGGGCGATTGTACACGTTCGGCGCAAGGCTTAACAGGGACGGAGGTCGTCTGAAAGGGGGAGGCGTGTGGAAACCGCGCTTTTCAGACGACCTTTACAGTTTTTGAGTCATTCCCGATATGCTATAATCCGCCGTTAAACTTTTATCTTTTCAGGAAAAAACATGAGCTTGAAATGCGGTATCGTCGGCCTGCCCAACGTCGGCAAATCCACCCTCTTTAACGCGCTGACCCAATCGGGCATTGAAGCGGCGAACTATCCCTTCTGCACCATCGAACCCAACGTCGGCATCGTCGAAGTGCCCGACCCGCGCATGGCGGAGCTGGCGAAAATCGTCAACCCACAAAAAATGCAGCCCGCCATCGTCGAGTTTGTCGACATTGCCGGTTTGGTTGCAGGCGCGAGCAAAGGCGAAGGCTTGGGCAACCAGTTCCTCGCCAACATCCGCGAAACCGACGCCATCGTCAACGTCGTGCGCTGCTTTGACGACGACAATATCGTCCACGTTTCCGGCAAAGTCGATCCGATTGCCGACATCGAAACCATCGGCACCGAATTGGCACTTGCCGACCTCGCCAGCGTCGAAAAAGCCATCGTCCGCGAAGAAAAACGCGCCCGCTCAGGCGACAAAGACGCGCAAAAACTGGTCGAACTGTGCAAAAAACTGCTGCCGCATCTGGACGAAGGCAAACCCGTCCGCTCCTTCGGTTTGGACGCGGAAGAACTCGCCATGCTCAAACCGCTGTTCCTGCTCACCGCCAAACCCGCCATGTATGTCGGCAACGTTGCTGAAGACGGTTTTGAAAACAATCCGCACCTTGACCGCCTGAAAGAATTGGCTGAAAAAGAAAACGCCCCCGTCGTTGCCGTTTGCGCCGCGATGGAGAGCGAAATCGCCGAGTTGGAAGACGACGAAAAAGCCGAGTTCCTCGCCGAAATGGGCTTGGAAGAACCCGGCCTGAACCGCCTGATCCGCGCCGGCTACGACCTCTTGGGCCTGCAAACTTACTTCACCGCCGGCGTCAAAGAAGTCCGCGCCTGGACCATCCACAAAGGCGACACCGCCCCTCAAGCCGCCGGCGTCATCCACACCGACTTCGAACGCGGCTTCATCCGTGCCCAAGTCATTTCCTACGACGACTTTGTCTCGCTCGGCGGCGAAGCCAAAGCCAAAGAAGCCGGCAAAATGCGCGTAGAAGGCAAGGAATATGTCGTGCAAGACGGCGATGTGATGCACTTCTTGTTCAACGTATAAACCCAATGCAACAGGTTTTCAGACGACCTCCCGATACTTTTTGAATCGGGTAAGGTCGTCTGAAACCTGTTCTTAACAATTGTTCGGGCTCACCTCGTCACGGAAATCGAAGCGTGTAAACACTCAAACCCGATTAAATCCTATCTCATTAATTATAAAAATAAAATATTAAATCCACATCTTAAAACTATCACCTGAGTTCTCAATCTAACTACCCAATCAAACCGACACTATCAACAATTATTCTAAAGCAGCCCACCCACATACCCTATACCCGATTTGAACAAGCATTAACCCTTATAAAATTATCTTTCAGACGACCTCTGCATTGCTGGCTCTATTTAAAGTAAAAAATATTATGAGTAAAGTCTTATCTTACCGTCCTGATATTGATACATTACGCGCCATTGCCGTCTTATCCGTCGTAGCCTTTCATATCGAAAAAAACTGGTTGCCGGGCGGTTTTCTCGGTGTCGATATTTTCTTCGTGATTTCAGGCTTTTTGATTACGATGATTATCCATCGTGAAATGAGCCAGGGAATTTTCTCTTTTAAAACGTTTTATATCCGCCGCATCAAACGGATTTTGCCCGCATTTTTTGCCGTATTAACGGTAACGTTAATAGGCGGCTTTCTTTTATTCACCAAAGATGATTTCTTTCTTTTATGGAAGTCCGCACTGGCTGCTTTAGGTTTCGCATCCAATCTGTATTTCGCAAAAGGACAAGGCTATTTCGATCCGGCACAGGAAGAAAAACCTCTGCTCCATATCTGGTCTTTATCGGTCGAAGAACAATACTACTTTATCTTTCCGATATTGCTGCTGCTCGTCGTCCGCAAAAGCTGGCGTGTTCAATTCGGTTTCCTGATTACTCTATGTGCCTTAAGTCTCGCCGCTTCCTTTATGCCTTCTTCACTGGATAAATATTACCTCCCCCATCTGCGTGCCTGCGAAATGCTGATCGGATCGCTGACAGCCGTGTGGATGCAATATCAACAACAGCAGAAACTTTGTATCGGTAAGCAATATGCTGCCGCAGGTGCTTTATTTTCCGTGTGCATACTGTTCGTCTGTCTGTTTGCCTACACGGAACAAACCGCTTATTTTCCAGGCCCTGCCGCTTTGATTCCTTGCCTGGCTTCGGCAGCACTGATTTATTTCAATCATTTCGAACACCCGCTTAAAAAATTTTTCCAATGGAAAATTACCGTTGCCATCGGCTTGATTTCCTATTCACTTTATCTGTGGCATTGGCCTATATTGGCTTTTATGCACTATATCGGTCCGGACAACCTACCTCCTTATTCAACAGCGGCAGCGATCGTCCTGATGGTGGTACTTTCCTTGATTTCTTATTACTGCATAGAAAAACCGTTTAAAAATTGGAAAGGTTCGTTTGTACAATCTGTCTCATGGATTTACGCCCTCCCCATGCTGATTTTGACCGTGGGCTCTTTTTTCGCGATGAAACTGCCATTTATGGCGCAATATGACCGTATGGGATTGGCACGTTCCTACACCTCCTGCCATAACAATACCGACAAACAATGCCTTTGGGGCGATATGGAAAAACAGCCGGAATTACTGATTTTGGGCGACTCTCACGCCGACCAATACAAAACATTCTTCGATAGCGTGGGTAAAAAAGAAAAATGGTCCGCAACTATGGTCTCTGCCGACAGTTGCGCCTATGTAGAAGGCTACTCAGCCCGAGTGTTCAAAAAAAATGCTTCCTGCCGCGCCGTTTATCAGTACGCAAAAGAGCATCTGCCTCGATATTCAAAAGTGCTTTTGGCGATGCGTTGGGGAAGCCAAATGCCGGAAAACAGCAATTCTCTTTCTTATGATAATGATTTCTTTAAAAAATTCGACATCATGCTACAAACACTATCCTCTGAGAAACAAATTGTTTACCTCATGACGGACAACCAAACCTTGTCTTACAACGCCCTGCGCGCCTATATGCTGTCCTCCCGTATACCGGGTTATAGCCAAAACCTGCATTCAAACGATGAAGCGACCACGAAAGGCAATAACCGCATTAAAGAACTGGCAGCCAAATATCCTAATGTCCATATCATCGATGCCGCCGCCTATATCCCAGAAAACTTTAAAATCAATGGATTACCGGTTTACTCGGATAACGACCATATCAACCCTTACGGCGGAATAGAATTGGCGAAACTTTTTTCCGAAGAGAATAAACTCCTCGATACGCACCATAGCCATTGATCCGATTAAATTTGTTACAATTAGCGGTTTGCAAAACCGCTAATTTTTTTGAAAGATACCGATGAGCGTCATTCAAGACCTACAATCGCGCGGCCTTATCGCGCAAACTACCGACATCGAAGCCTTAGACGCTTTGTTGAACGAACAAAAAATCGCCCTCTACTGCGGTTTCGACCCGACCGCCGACAGCCTGCATATCGGCCACTTGTTGCCCGTGTTGGCATTGCGCCGTTTCCAACAGGCGGGTCATACGCCGATTGCTTTGGTGGGCGGCGCAACCGGTATGATCGGCGACCCCAGCTTCAAAGCGGTGGAGCGCAGCTTGAATTCCGCCGAAACCGTTGCCGGCTGGGTAGAAAGCATCCGCAACCAACTGAAACCGTTTTTGAGCTTTGAAGGCGAAAACGCCGCCATTATGGCGAACAATGCCGACTGGTTCGGCAGCATGAACTGCCTCGACTTCCTGCGCGACATCGGCAAGCATTTCTCCGTCAACGCCATGTTGAACAAGGAATCCGTCAAACAGCGTATCGAGCGCGACGACGTCGGCATTTCCTTCACCGAGTTCGCCTACTCCCTGCTGCAAGGCTACGACTTTGCCGAATTGAACAAACGCCATGGCGCGGTTTTGGAAATCGGCGGCTCCGACCAATGGGGCAACATCACCGCCGGTATCGACCTGACCCGCCGTCTGAACCAAAAACAAGTATTCGGTCTAACCCTGCCGCTGGTAACCAAATCCGACGGTACCAAATTCGGCAAAACCGAAGGCGGCGCGGTATGGCTGAACGCGAAGAAAACCTCGCCGTATCAGTTCTACCAGTTCTGGCTGAAAGTTGCCGATGCCGATGTGTATAAATTCCTGAAATACTTCACCTTCCTGTCTATCGAAGAAATCGACGCCATCGAAGCGAAAGACCAAGCCAGCGGCACTAAGCCCGAAGCGCAACGCATCCTTGCCGAAGAAATGACCCGCCTGATTCACGGCGAAGCCGCCCTGCAAGCCGCGCAGCGCATTTCCGAAAGCCTGTTTGCCGAAGACCAAAGCAGCCTGACCGAAAGCGACTTCGAGCAGCTCGCCCTCGACGGCCTGCCCGCATTTGAAGTTTCAGACGGCCTTAACGTCGTTGAAGCCTTAGTCAAAACCGGCTTGGCATCTTCCAACAAAGAAGCGCGCGGTTTTGTGAACAGCAAAGCGGTATTGCTCAACGGACAAGCCGCCGAACTGAACAACCCGAACCACGCCGCCGAACGCCCCGACGATGCCTATCTGCTGACCGACGCACACAAACGCTTCGGCAAATACACCATCGTACGGCGCGGCAAACGCAACCACGCGCTCTTGGTTTGGAAATAAACCTTAATAAATGACAAAGGTCGTCTGAAAACTCGTTTCAGACGACCTTTCTCATATCCCATTAAACAACTCAATCCTTCACTTTAAAATGCAACCAGGCAACCTGCCCCTGTTCCAAATATTTCATTGTTTCACCAATATTCTTTACAGGAGGCGGATGGTCGCCGACAACGATGACTTCTACACCCCTCATCTCCGGGCGCTTGACCAATTCTGCCAAGCCATCGAAAAATTGAGTATGCAAACTGAAATTGCGGCATAAGTCCGTATCGGTAGGCAGACCATATTGCTCACACTGCAAACGATGGTCAAACAAATCCGATTCAGGATAATCCGCATGGCTGGTCAGCGTCATCCAATAGAATAACCCTTTGTTATATTTTCCAAAGAATGATGAAACCTCATCGAACAACACGCTGTCGCATACCCCACCAAATGCCGAGCAAGTCTTTTTACCGATCATATTTTCGGCTGTTTTTACCTCCTCAAAACCCGCTTTCGGGTACCAACTGAAGCGGTCATAAAGCGCGCTGCTCGCCCCATGCAGGGCAAAGGTCCGATAGCCTTCTTTCTTCAGAAGATTAGGCAGGCATTGGGCAAACTTCTCATCCGGCGCGTGTCGCAATCCAAAACCATGTACCCTGCTGTAAGAACAAAGCTCCCGCATCTCGCCCTCTACAGTCGCTCCGATAAAATTAAAACTGCCGCCTTCCCAAACTGAAAAACGGTCTTTTTGCTCTGACAATTTAGCAAGTACCGCATCCTGCAAAGCCTGTTTCTCAGGTTGCCCCCAAGATTCTGCAACTATCATGAGAATCTTGTCCGATTGTGGCTTCAGCAAATGCGATGCCGCCCTTTGCTGATTCTTCAAAGGCATAAACACAGGACTCTGAAACCCCTGCTTAATAAAGTCGGCATTCTGACTGCTCGAATAAAGCAGATACTGACTTTTCGCATAATAAAAATTATTCGCCCCGAAAAGATTAAACTGCGCCGAACGTTCGTAATACTGCAAATGCCCGGTAAAATAAGCCGCAATCAAAAGCGGAACGACCAATACCGAAACATGGAAAAAATCAGTCTTCTCCGCCGTTTTGGACAAGATCAAAGGCATCAGTAAAAGATACAGTAGCAAACTGCCCGTCAATATCTGATAAAGCAAAGGCGCCTTCATAATAAAGGGGGCAAGGTATAAAGCCCCCAGCAAGTCCATAAACGGGAACTGCTGCATCACCAGCATCAACACATCAAAAAGCAGCACAGCCCAAAAAAGCAGCACCCCCGCCCATTTTGCAGGTTTCCATCCGAGCGCAAACAAAGCCGCCGCCGCAATATAATCCAAATTGATAATTGGACGCGCCGTTCCTGTAAGCCCTGCCAAAATCCAAAAAAGCAGATTCGGCAATACAACGAGCAATAGCGCATAAGCAAAATACTTCAGCCGCAACGACGGCAATCTAATTTTCTTCGATAAAAGAGAAGAAGGCTCCATCAGCAAATCCCTAGAAAAATAAATAATGATGAAAAAAACTAAGCAAACGCCATGCCAAACAATAAAACAGGGAATAAGAAGCATCGTCAACCATGGAAAAGGTCGTCTGAAAACACATTCAGACGACCTTTAGGCAGATTAGCTTTCCAAACCTAACATTGTAGATATTCAAATTTCGTTGGGCAGTATCTAATCCGAGTACCTCAACTGTAATGTGGGCTTTGCCCACGAATCATGCAGAAAATTTCAGACCGCCTTTTCATCGGTATCATCCGTGGGCAAAGCCCACGCTACGCCGCTTCGTTGTAAAAGGCACGCGCACCCATGCAACGCAGCAGCCGTATAGGTGCAGCCATACACGCTGCTGGCAGAAATACGAGCCACAGCTTGTTCTATGGCGTTTTTTGTTTTTTGGCACCTTTGCAGGAGACAGGGAGAAAATATTCATCCATTGTTCCGCTGCAAGACCATACGGTATTGCCTTTTGGGTTAGTTCCCGTTCCCGATACGGCAAAGCTGGGAATCAGGTAAATTTCAGTATTCTTAATCGGCACTGCTGCCTCTTTGCCTATTGCAGCAACAATAGTCCCATCATCTTCTATCCGGACAACTTTGACATAACTTCCGGCATTGTCTTTTTGCGAAACGGTTACCTTAATCGGCAGACTTCCCTTATCGGCAAAAGCCTCCTCGACTTCCGCCTTCATACTGGCGGCAAGCATAATTCCTTCGCTGACTTGCGCGCGCGCCACATAATTCTGATACGCGGGAAGCGCCATAATTCCGAGAATCCCGATAATCCCTATAACAATCATTAATTCCAGCAATGTAAAACCTTGAGGCTTAACGGTATATTTTTGATAACTTTTTTTCATATCGCGATGCAAATGGCTGTTGTGGAAATTTGCTTAGCAATAAAGCGGAAGGGAAGCCCTTCCGCTTTATTGGTTTACGTTTCTTACGCTAGGATATTAGCGGCAAGAAGAAGGCAGGAATTTAGTCGGAACGGTACCGGCAGTACATTTCCAAGTGAAGGAACCTTCAGACAAAGCTTTTTTGTTATCGGTGCCTTTCTCAGGAGACAGAGATACTGTTTTACCTGCGACATCAGCGTTCACACCACTAGATTTCATAGTTGCAATGATCACACCATCTTTTACTTCCATGCTTTTTACATATTTACCAGTAATCTTAGAGGCTGCAGCAACACCTGCGGCAGCATTATCAGAAGGCCATGCGCCTTTATCAGCGTAGTATTCGATAATTGCCGACTTTTGTCCTTCAGCCAAAGAAATCGCTTCAGAAACTTGCGCACGACCAGTGTAGTCTTGGTAAGCAGGCAGAGCGATAACTGCCAGAATACCGATAATTGCGATTACGATCATCAATTCGATCAGGGTGAAACCTTTTTGGATTGCTTTCATTTAATAAACTCCAGTTTAAAAAGTGTTGTGAATAAAAATGTTTGTTGTTAAAAAACCGTAATGTGTTTGGCTCTGCTTGTTTATGAGTAAAACCATCAAGTAGAAGGAATATACAGCTTCCCGGTTCGGACTTCGTTACTTGTATTTCCTTGCCGGACGTAATGTATCAAGCAGGAGATGTGCCAAGTCTGGATTTTTTTGGATTTTTTGTGAAAATATTTTGTAATTTTATGTTTTTAATAGGTTTAAATTTGTTTTGAAGGATTTTTCGGGCAGATTTGGGCTTTTTTATGACGTGGGATTTTTTGGGGGGACATGACGTGTTTTGTCATTTTTGAGAAAAAAAGGGAAACGTTTTATGTCATATGACGTATTTCGTCACTTTCATACCTATTTTAATAATATTGAAATAGATATGATAAGCGGTATAGTTTTTAGACAAGCGGTATTTTTAAGTTTTATATATTTTTAATTCGATGATTTTATATTGATTTTTTATACGAATTTGATAAGCGGATTTTAATTCGGATAAACGGTCATACTTAAAAGGTAATTATAGATATTTAGTTTATTTTTGAACGTTTGATTTGACTAAAAACGTCGTCTGAAAATATGGCGGGTTTCGCCGGTAAAACATAAACGCCCTGCCAAGACCAATATTTCTGCAAACTGCATCCGTGGGCAACGTCCATACTGCGGTAATCGTTGAATATAGTGGATTAACTTTAAACCAGTACGGCGTTGCCTCGCCTTGCCGTACTATCTGTACTGTCTGCGGCTTCGTCGCCTTGTCCTGATTTAAATTTAATCCACTATATTTCTGAAAATCAGAGGTCTGGATTCCCGCCTGCGCGGGAATGACGGCGAAGCAGGCAGGGATGTAGGAACTGTTTTTTCAGATGACTTGCGGGTATCTGCAAGCGGCTGCCGTAGCGTGGGCTTTGCCCGCGAGAATATATAAAGACCCGCCGCAACTGATATTTCTGCAAACCATATCTGTGGGTAAAGTCCATACTGCGGTAATCGTTGAATATCTCTGAAAAAGAGGTCTGGATTCCCGCCTACGCGGGAATGACGGCGCATTAGGTAAAAATGGCGGGATTGTTTTTCAGACGACCTTACACGCCCAAATATCCTTCCCTGCTGGCAAGCCATCTTGCCAGATGCGCCTCGACGATTTCGGGGTTTTGTTCAATCAGCATCGGGGCGATTTCGCGCGCTTGTTCTAAAAGGTGTAAGTCTTCTTCAAGGTTGGCGAAGCGCAGCATGGGGATGCCGCTTTGGCGCGCGCCGAGAAATTCGCCGGGGCCGCGGATGTTGAGGTCTTGGCGGGCGATTTCGAAGCCGTCGGTGTATTCGTAAATCACTTTCAGCCGTGCTTTGGCGAGTTCGCTCAAGGGCTCGGCAAACAGGAGGACGCACACGCTTTCTGCTGCGCCGCGCCCTACCCGACCTCGTAATTGGTGTAGCTGCGCTAAGCCCATGCGCTCGGCGTGTTCGATAACCATCAGGGCGGCGTTGGGCACATCTACGCCTACTTCGATAACGGTGGTGGCAACCAAGACGTTCAGACGGCCTGCGGCAAATTGAGCCATGACTTCGGCTTTTTCGGCGGCTTTCATGCGCCCGTGTACCAAGCCGATGTTGAGTTCGGGCAATGCCGCCTGAAGCTGCTCGAGAGTTTCGGTAGCGGTTTGCAGTTGCAGGGTTTCACTTTCTTCAATCAGCGGGCAGACCCAGTATGCCTGCTGCCCTTTGCGGCAGATGTTGAGGACGAAGCCTTCGACTTCGGCGCGGCGGACGTTGTTGACGAGACGGGTTTTAATCGGGGTGCGCCCGGGCGGCAATTTGTCGATAACGGATACGTCCAAGTCGGCGAAAAAACTCATGGCGAGCGTGCGCGGGATGGGCGTGGCGGACATCATCAACTGGTGGACGTCGCGCCCTTTGTTTTTGAGGGCGAGGCGTTGGGCGACACCAAAGCGGTGTTGTTCGTCCACAATCACCAAGCCCAGATTTTGGAACTCGACGTCGTCTGAAAACAGGGCGTGCGTGCCGACGGCGATTTTGACGGTGCCGTCGGCGAGTTTGGCTTTGGCTTCGTCTTTGGCTTTTTTACGCTGGCTGCCGGAAAGCCAGACGACTTCGAGTCCTAAAGGTTCGAGCCATTGTTTGAACTTGATGAAATGCTGTTCGGCAAGGATTTCGGTCGGCGCCATCACAGCCGCCTGCGCGCCGGATTCGATGGCGGTCAGCGCGGACAAGGCGGCGACAATGGTTTTGCCACTGCCGACATCGCCTTGCAGCAGGCGGTGCATGGGATGGGTTTGCGCCATGTCGCGGCGGATTTCGGACACGACTCTTTCTTGGGCATCGGTCAGGGCAAACGGTAAGGCGTGGCGCAGGGCTTGGGTCAACGTGCCGTCGCCGCCCAATGCCGCCGCCGTGCCGCTGACGCGCTTCTGCCGCGCCAGCCGCATGGAAAGCTGTTGCGCCAAAAGTTCGTCGAATTTGAGCCGCTGCCATGCAGGAAGCGCGCCGTCGGAAAGCTGGTGGATGGTAAAACTCGGCGGCGGCGAATGCAAAAGGCGCAGGCTTTCGGCGAGGTGCGGCAGTTTCAGACGACCCAATAAGGCATCGGGCAGCGTGTCGTGCAGCGGCGTAACGTCCAACGCCGTCTGAATGATGCGGCGCAAAGTGGGCTGGTTCAAACCGTTTACAGTCGGATAGACAGGCGTGAGGCTTTCCGCCAAACCGCTGCTCTCGGCATCGCGGATTTTGGGATGAATCATCTCATCGCCGTAAAACCCGTGTTTGATTTCGCCCACGGCGCGGATGCGTTTGCCGGCCGCCATCTGTTTCTGATGGCTGGCGTAAAAGTGGATGAAGCGCAAAAAAAGGACGCTGCCGGAATCGTCGGCGATTTGGACAATCAGCTGCTTGCGCGGTTTGAACGTTACTTCCTGATGGATAACTTCGCCCTCGACCTGACACGGTACGCCGATCGGCGCGTCCTTAATCGGCATGATGTGCGTCTCGTCCTCATAACGCAGCGGCAGATGCAAAACCAAATCCCACGCGGTATGGAGGTTGAGTTTGTCGAGCTTCTTGGCGGAAACGTCGGTGATTTTGAGCTGTTTCTGGGTTTCGGGCGTCATCATGGCTTTGTCCTTTAATGGCGCGTATTTTAGCTGAAAATGTAAGAAGGGGTCGTCTGAAAGGACGTTCAGACGACCTTGGAGGTATTGCACAAGCGAAGTTTGAAAATTTGCCCATGCCGTCATTCCCACGCGGGAGGGAATCTAGATTTCGGAGCTTCAGAAAGATTTACAAAGTTGCCATGATGTCAAATCTCTAGATTCCCGCCTGCACGGAAATGACGGCATAAGGTTTCTATGTAAATCACTATAAACCGTCAAATTCAAAAATCCGTCCACCCTGCTACTTTCAGACGACCTTGATAAAAAAGCAACGGATAAACCGTTGCTTTTTTGTTTGACCTGCAAATCTTACAAACTGCCCAACACGATGCGCAATACGCGGCGCAGAGGTTCGGCTGCGCCCCACAAGAGCTGGTCGCCGACGGTGAACGCGCTGATGTATTCGCCGCCCATGCCCAGTTTGCGGATGCGTCCGACAGGAACGGACAGCGTACCGGTTACTTTGGCGGGCGTCAGCTCGTGGATGCTGGCTTCTTTTTCATTGGGGATGACTTTCACCCAGTCGTTTGCGCCTGCCAAAATCGCTTCGATTTCAGAAACGGGCAGGTCTTTTTTCAGCTTCAGGGTGATGGCTTGGCTGTGGCAGCGCATAGAGCCGATGCGGACGCACAAGCCGTCGATTACGGTCGGATTGTCGCTGCGACCGAGGATTTTGTTGGTTTCCACGCCGCCTTTCCATTCTTCTTTGGACTGACCGTTGCCCAAATCTACATCAATCCACGGAATCAGGCTGCCGGCGAGCGGTACGCCGAAGTTGGCTTTCGGATAGTCTTCGCTGCGCAGGAAATCGGACACTTTGCGGTCGATGTCGAGAATCGCGCTGGAAGGATCGGCAAGCTCGTCCGCCACTTTGGCGTGAATCGCGCCCATGCCGCTGATGAGTTCGCGCATGTTTTTCGCGCCCGCGCCGGATGCGGCTTGGTAGGTCATGCTGGTCGCCCATTCGACCAAATCGTTTTGGAACAGGCCGCCCAGCGCCATCAGCATCAGGGAGACGGTACAGTTGCCGCCAATGTAGTTTTTCACGCCGTTTTTGAGGCCGTTGTCGATGACGTTGCGGTTGACAGGGTCGAGGACGATAATCGCGTCGTCTTTCATGCGCAGGGAGGACGCCGCGTCAATCCAGTAGCCGTTCCAGCCGCTGTCGCGCAGGGGTTGGAATACGGATTTGGTGTAATCGCCGCCTTGGCAGGTTACGATGATGTCCATTTTCGCCAGTTCGGCAACATCGTTCGCGTCCAATAATGTTTTAGCCGCCTGACCGAAATCAGGTGCCGCGCCGCCGGCGTTGGATGTGGTGAAGAAGAACGCTTCGGGAATGTGGGCGAAGTCGTTTTCTTCTTGCATACGCTGCATCAAAACCGAACCGACCATGCCGCGCCAGCCGACGAAACCTACTTTCATGTTGAGCTCCTTAGGGGGAAATTGTTAACAAATTTCTGAATAGGGGAAAAGGAAGAGTTTTAAACCTGTTTGAGGTAAATGTAAAGTTTTTTATAGTGAACGTACTTAAAATCGAAAAAGCCGCAAATGCCCCAAGCAATTTAATTAGTGCTTTAACATTTTTAAAGATTAAAAATAAAATTGTCGTATAAAGGTTAATGAATAAATAGCAAAGCAGCATTCACAAGCAAAAACCGGTTAAATATGGAACATCTTTATCTAACTTTATCCTCCCTTATGTTTGCAAATGCCCGTAAATCCAGCATAATTAAGGTTTTTAGAATACGATAAGGCTGATTTCATGAGCGAGGGCGTAACCTTTTCCCGCCAGCTTCCCGACGAAGAGTCCACACTCGAGCTGGGCGGAAGTTGGGCAAAATCGTTGCGCGCGCCATTGGTCATCCATCTGCAAGGCGATTTGGGCGCGGGAAAAACCACGTTCACACGCGGCATCCTGCGCGGACTCGGACACACCGGCGCGGTCAAAAGCCCGACCTACGCCATCGTCGAATCCTACCCGCTGGAAGCGTTCACGCTCCATCATTTCGACCTTTACCGCTTTGCCTCGCCCGAAGAATGGGAAGATGCGGGTCTGGACGACCTGTTCTCCCCTGACAGCGTCTGCATCATCGAATGGCCGCAACAGGGCGGCGCGTTCACGCCGCCCGCAGACATCACCGTATCCCTGAATCACGCCGCGCAGGGCAGGGCCTGCACCGCTACCGCACACACTGCCAACGGACAAAAAAGTTTAGAAGCATGGTTAAATTCAAACTGACACGAAGACAAGTCGTCCGCCAAACTGCCGGACTGTTGTTCACCCTCACGCCGATTGCCTCCGCCCTCGCCAAAGCCGCGCCGCCCGCCCAATTCGTCGCCGCCCGTATTTGGCCTTCGCACGCCTATACCCGCATCACCATCGAAAGCTCGCGCGCGCTGCAATATCAGCATTTCGCCCTGGAAAACCCCGGCAGGCTCGTCGTCGACATCCAAAACGCCAACATCAACAGCGTCCTGCAAGGCATTTCCGGCAAAGTCCTGCCCGACGACCCCTATATCCGCAGCATCCGCGCCGGACAAAACACCCCGACGACTGTGCGCGTTGTGATCGACCTCAAGCAAAACACTCATCCGCAAGTCTTCTCGCTTGCCCCTGTCGGCGGCTTTAAAAACCGCCTCGTGATCGACCTTTATCCGCACGGCGTCGATGCCAACGACCCGATGATGGCGCTGCTCAACGGCAATCCGCCGAAACGCATGCAAACGCAACGTCCTGCCGAGCGCACGAACATTGCCCAAGATGCGCCTGCGCGTTCCAACCGCGGAGGCCGCCGTCCTGTCGTCATGATAGACCCCGGTCATGGCGGCGAAGACCCCGGCGCGATCGGTCCCAGCGGCTTGAAAGAGAAAAACGTCGTCCTCTCCATCGCCCGCGAAGCCAAAAAACGCCTCGAAGGCATAGGCTACACCGTTTACATGACCCGCAACGAAGACATCTTCATCCCGTTGGCCGTACGCGTCGCCAAAGCCCGCGCACGCAATGCCGACGTGTTCGTCTCCATCCACGCCGACGCCTTCACCAGCCCGTCTGCGCGCGGTACCGGCGTTTACATGCTCAACACCAAAGGCGCGACCAGCTCCGCCGCTAAATTCCTCGCCCAAACCCAAAACAACGCCGACGCCATCGGCGGCGTCCTTAAAAGCGGCAACCGCAGCGTCGATAACGCCATTCTCGACATGACCCAAACCGCCACCATGCGCGACAGCCGCATACTCGGACACTCCGTCCTGACCGAATTGGGCAAACTCAACCAGCTCCACAAAGGCCGCGTTGACGAAGCCAATTTCGCCGTCCTGCGCGCGCCTGATATTCCGTCTATCCTTGTCGAAACCGCCTTCCTGTCCAACCCGACCGAAGAGCGGTTGCTCGGCAGCGACTCCTTCCGCCGCCAATGCGCCGATGCCATCGCCACCGGCATCCAAAAATACGTCAACAACGCCGTATTGCGCAGAGGGTAAGCTAGGTTTTCCGGAAAAGATAGAAGGTCGCCTGAAACTTTGAAATCGGTTTTCAGACGACCTTTTATTTTTTACGTCATTCCTTAAAAAGGAATGTGTATTCGGATTCATACCGAATTGCGCAACAAGCCTTAACGCCAAAAACAATAACGTCCGCATCCGGCAAATTCACCCCGCCCTTGGGCAATGCAAGGTCATCTGAAATTCCCAGAGTTGCCCAAAACGCAACTTAAATCTGTTTTCCGCTTGCCAAGCCTGTTAAATTTTTTTACGATACAGCCATAGATTGTAAACAAAAGGTCACAAGCCGATTGTTTTTCAGACGACATTACCCCTGTCAGACTTCATTTCTATAACCGTAAGCCGCCAAGCGGCTGTTTTCATACCACATCAAAGCAAGAGGTATCAAAGTGTCTGATTCCAAAACAAACGAACGCGCGACGTTTAGCAACCGCCGCGCGTTTATGATTGCCGCCATCGGCTCTGCCGTCGGCTTGGGCAATATCTGGCGTTTCCCCTACATCGCCTTCGAAAACGGCGGCGGCGCATTTCTCCTCCCTTATCTGGTCGCGCTCTTGACTGCGGGCATCCCGCTGCTGCTGCTCGACTACGCCATCGGCCACCGCTACCGCGGCTCCGCTCCGCTGGCTTTCCGCCGCCTCGGCCGCTGGTTCGAGCCTGTGGGCTGGTGGAACGTCATGACCAACGTCATCATCTGTATCTACTACGCGGTTATCATCGGCTGGTCGGCAAGCTATGCGTATTACTCGCTGAACGCGGCATGGGGCGCAGATCCGCAGGCGTTTTTCTTTAAAGACTTTTTGAACATGGCAGGTCCTGAAGCTTTGGGCTTGGATTTTGTCGGCAAAGTCGTCGGCCCGCTGATCGGCGTATGGCTGTTTACCTGCATCATCATGGCTTTGGGCGTACAAAAAGGCGTGGCAGGCGCATCTTCGTTTTTCATGCCGCTGCTGTTGATTATGTTCATCATCATGGTCGGCATCTCGCTGACGCTGCCGGGCGCGGCTAAGGGCTTGGATGCACTGTTTACGCCCGACTGGTCGAAACTTTCTGATCCGAAAGTCTGGGTTGCCGCATACGGTCAGATTTTCTTCTCGCTCTCCATCTGCTTTGGCATCATGGTGACTTACTCTTCCTATCTGAAGAAAAAAACCGACTTGGGCGGTACCGGCTTGGTCGTCGGCTTTGCCAACAGCAGCTTTGAATTGCTCGCCGGTATCGGCGTATTCGCCGCGCTGGGCTTTATGGCGCAAGCCAAAGGACAAGCCGTCAGCGAAGTGGCTTCCAGCGGCATCGGCTTGGCATTCATCGCCTTCCCAACCATCATCAACCAAGCCGGCACTATGGGCGCAATCATCGGCATATTGTTCTTCGGTTCGCTGGTATTCGCAGGCATTACCTCGATGATTTCCATCGTCGAGGTCATCGTTGCCGCCATTCAGGACAAATTGAACATCGGCCGTGTCAACGCCACCCTGCTCGTCTGCATTCCGATGGGCATTATCTCCACCCTGCTCTTCGGCACGACTACCGGTCTGCCCGTTTTGGATGTCATGGACAAATTCGTCAACACCTACGGCATCGTTGCCGCCGGCTTCGTCTACGTTTTGGCCATCATCGCCCTGCGCAAACTGCCCGAGCTGCGCAACCACCTGAATGCGCTCTCTTCCGTCCGCGTCGGCGCGATTTGGACTGCCTGCGTCATCTTTACCGTTGCCATGCTCGGCTATATGTTGTACCAAGACACAATTGGCCTGCTTAAAGAAAACTACTCGAAATATCCCGACGATTTCCTCAATATCTTCGGCTGGGGTATGTCGATCGGTCTGATTGTCATCGCTGTGTTGCTGTCGCTTCTGCCTTGGAAACATGGTCAAAACTTCAACGTCAAAGACGAACACGAACATGAACAAGGAGACAAAGAATGAGTACCTCAGCCATCATCATGATGATTATCGCACTCGTCGTCATCTGGGGCGGATTCATTCTGTCCGTATGGCGGCTGCCTGAAGAATAGGCTTTTTCCAACAAGTGTTGCAGACACCGCACAGGTCGTCTGAAACCCAAACACCCCGAAACCGCATACCGGCTTCGGGGCGTTTTGTTACCGCTAAATCCAATATAGTTAAGACTTCCAATCCATCAACCAAGCAATCGTGCCTCAACAAACAACATTTGTTTACGCTAATTTTCTACAGAAAAATGAACGGCGAACAAAAGAATGACTATAATGCTGACCATTCTCCGGCACCTGCCGTGTTTCACGAAAGGACGAAACAATGACTATAAAACCACTTATGGCGGTATTGCTCGCCGCCAGCCTCAGCCTCCCCTCCATCAATGTGGAAGCTAGGGGCACTGACAACCAAAGAAAAGCTACCCTTATCGGTGCAGCAGCAGGCGCAGCTTTAGGCGGACTGTTGGGTAACGATGAACAAAGCGCGTTCATTGGCGCGGTAGCAGGTGGTTTGGCAGGTAATGCATACGCCTATCGAAATAAAAAAATGAACCAGAAAGACAACGACAGCTATTGGTACGACCGCCGTTACCGCGACTACCGCTACGATCGTGATGGTTACGACTATGACGATCCTTACTACAGTGAGGCACGCTACAAAAGACATAAACACCACTATCGTAAATACCGCGACTGGTACAATGATTACTACGATTACAACGATGATTAAACGCGCAGCCTGTATATCTTAAAAAAAGGTCGTCTGAAAATACACTTTCAGACGACCTTTCCTATTTCAAATTCAAACAAGCAAAACTCCACCACTTCATCACGGTTCCGCCATTTCCAACGCCTGCTTGATGTCTACGGCGACGACGCGCGAGACGCCTTTTTCCTGCATGGTTACGCCGACGAGCTGCTCTGCCATTTCCATGGTCAGGCGGTTGTGGGAGATGTAGAGGAACTGGGTTTGCGCCGACATTTCTTTGACCAGGTTGCAGAAGCGCGAGGTGTTGGCGTCGTCCAGCGGGGCGTCGACTTCGTCCAGAAGGCAGAAGGGGGCGGGGTTGAGGCTGAACAGGGCAAACACGAGGCTCATGGCGGTGAGGGCTTTTTCGCCGCCGGAGAGGAGGTGGATGGTGCTGTTTTTCTTGCCGGGCGGACGCGCCATGATGGACACGCCGGCGGTCAGGAGGTCGTCGCCTATCATTTTGAGGGTGGCTTCGCCGCCGCCGAAGAGGGTCGGGAAGAAGGTTTGGACTTTGCCGTTGACGGCGTCGAAGGTTTCTTTGAAACGCTCTTTGGTTTTGTCGTCGATTTGGGCGATGGCTTCTTCCAAAAGGGTGATGGCGGCCTGCACGTCTTCGCTCTGGCTGCGGTAGTAGCCGTCGCGTTCGCGCGCTTCTTCGAGTTCTTGCAGGGCGGCGAGGTTGACGGCGCCGAGGGCTTCGATTTGCTGGGTGAGGCTGCCGATGCTGCTGTTTAATACTTTCGGCGATTCTTTCGCCAACGCTTCGAGCGCGTCCAAATCGGCGGCGCGTTCGGTCAGGTTTTGATGGTAGCGTTTGGCGTTAATCAGGGCTTCCTGCTGTTGCAGCAGGGCGGTTTGGGTGGCGGCCTGAAGCTGCGGCAGCTTGGTTTGCAGGGCTTGTACGCGGGCGTATTGTTCCCTGCCCTGCTCCTGAATCTGCGCGAGTTTTTCCTGCACGGCGATGTATTCTTCGTCCAGCGTGTGCACGGCTTCGGTCAGCTCGTCGAGCTTGATGTGCTGCTCGTCGTTTTGGAACTCGGTTTCATAGGCGAGGGCAAGCTCTTGCTGGCGTTCCTGCCAGTCTAGGGTTTGCTGTTCGAGCCGGGCGATTTGCTGCTGGTAGTTTTGTTTTTGCTGGTTGAGCTTGTGGACGGCGACTTCGGCCAGCCCGTATTGGCGGTTGGCTTCCAACAGGGCAAGCTGCGCCTGTTTCAGACGACCTTGCTGTTCTTGGCGGCTGTGCGCGGTGGTTTGCTGCTGGTGTTCGAGTTCGGCGGCGGCTTCCTGCAAAGTAGCGATGTCGTCTGAAAGCCCGTCGGACGTGTGTTGCAACACGGTCTGTTCTTCCGCCAACTGCGCCAGTTCGCGCTCGATGTGTTCGCGGCGGATTTGCCCTTGGTTGGTGCGTGCCAGAAGTTCGGCGGCGCGTTGTTGCGCCTGGCTGTATTGGCGCGTGTGCTGCTGTTGCTGCTGCATCAGGTTTTTATGTTGCACTTCGGACGAGCGCACGGCAGCCTCCGCCTGTTTGAACGCAGCTTCGGCGGCGGAGAGTTCGGGAGCGAGGTTTTCCAGTTCGGACGCGATGCCGTCGAGGCGCGCTTTTTGGGCAATCAAGCTTTCCTGCGCGGGTTTTGCATAGAGCAGGACGCTGACTTTATCGACCTGATGGCCTTCGGGCGTGAGCCAGATTTGGTGTGCGCCCAAATCGCTTTGATGCGCGAGGGCGTAGCTCAAATCGGGTGCGCACAATACGCCGTCGAGCCAGTGGTGCAATGCCGTCTGAAACGGCGGCTGCGCTTGGATTTGGTTCAGCAATGCCTGTACGGGCAGGGATTTTTTGATGCCGCCGGAGAGGTCGTCTGAAAGCCATGCTGCCTGCCCCTGCGGCAAAGGCGCGGGGGGAACGAAGCCTTGCGGCACAGCGCGGGCGTGCAGGCGTTCGGCAAGGATGACGGACAAGGCGTGCTGCCACTCGGCGGGCGCGGTGATGTGTTGCCACAGTTGCGGCGCGGCGGCGTGGTCGGTTGCCTGCCAGAAGTCGGCGGCTTCCTGCTGTTGAGACAGGATTTGCGACAACGCCTGCTGCTGCGCCTGCAAGGTGATGTGTTGTTGCTTCAGGCTTTGGAAGCGGTTTGAGGCCGTCTGAAACGCCTCGCGGGCGGCGTGTAAGGCTTCTTCGGCGGCGATGATTTGTTCTTCGTAATGCTCTTGCTGGCTTTGCAACAAGGCGGCGGCTTCCTGCGCGGCGGCGGTTTCGGCTTCGTCGGGCAGGTTCAGGGCTTGGTTTTCCTGTTTCAGACGACCTTTGCGCTCTTCATGCTTGGCAACGGTTTGTTCGGCATGGGCAAGCTGCTGCTGCTTCAACGCCAGTTCGCGGCGGATGCGGTTTGCTTCGTCCTGCTGGGTTTGGAAGGCGGCGTTAAGCGTGGCTTGGGCTTCTTCCAATTCGGGCAGGCGCTCTTCGTGTTCGGCAACCTGCATCGCCCATTCCGCCAATTCGGTTTGTTTTTCTTCGGCCTGCAACTCGTTTTCTTCAAGCTGCACGCGGATTTGCTGCTGCTCCTGATGGATGCGCTGCATCTGCGCCTGTGCCGCCTGCTTGTCGCGTTCGATGCGTTGGTGCAGGTTTTGCTGATGGCGGATTTGCTCTTCCAAACGGGCAATCTGTTCGCGCAACACGCCGCGTTTGTTGCTCAGTTCGTGCACCGCCTGCTGCTGCGACTGCTCGGCGGTCTGCAAGGCGTGTATTTCGTCGTTTAACGCCTGAACTTGTGCAGCAGTTTCGTCCTGTTGCGCCTGCAAAGATTGATGCTGCGCGGTCGCTTTATCGGCGGCGGCAAGCGATTGCTGCCATTGGGCGTAATCGAGCAAATCCTGTTGTTGGTTCAACTGCGCGGTCAGGGATTTGTAGCGTTCGGCGGTTTCCGCCTGTTTCTCCAGCTTTTCCACCTGACGCGCCAACTCATTCTGCAAATCGCCCAAACGCTGCAAATGCTCGCGCGTGTCTTTCAGACGACCTTCCGTCTCCTTGCGGCGTTCCTTATATTTGGACACGCCCGCCGCCTCCTCGATATAGGCGCGCAACTCCTCCGGCCGCGCTTCAATGATGCGCGAAATCATCCCCTGCTCGATAACGGCATAACCGCGCGCGCCCACGCCCGTACCCAGAAACAAATCGGTAATGTCGCGGCGGCGCACGGTCTGATTGTTGATGAAATACGTCGATTCGCCCTGACGCGTCAGCTGCCGCTTGATACTCACCTCGGCATACTGCCCCCACGCCCCCTGCAAACTGTGGTCGCTGTTGTCAAACACCAGCTCCACCGAAGCCCTCGGCGCAGGACGGCGCGTCGCCGCACCGTTAAAAATCACGTCCTGCATACTCTCACCGCGAAGCTGCTTCGCTGAAGCCTCGCCCAACACCCAACGCACCGCGTCAATCACATTCGACTTGCCGCAGCCGTTCGGCCCGATAACCGCAACAAGCTGCCCCGGAACATGAATCGTGGTCGGATCGGTAAAAGATTTGAAGCCGGAGAGTTTGATGTGGGTCAGGCGCATGGGATAAGGACGGGGAGAAAAAAAATAAAGTGGGATTTTATACTAAAACATCTGACAAAAGGTCGTCTGAAACCCTGTTTCGAGGTTTCAGACGACCTTTGCTTTCAGACTTTCTTAACGGCGCGGCTTATTCTTTGCCGATGCCTTTATCCAGCCCTTGCGTCAGACCGTTGATGTCGCCGCCGTTCAGACCCAATTCTTTCAAGAGACCGTCAACCAGCGGGGCTTGGCTGCGGTAGCGCAGGGCGCTGTTGACCATTTGGTCGGCGAGGCTGGCTTGTGTGGTTTGGCCGTCCGACACGCCTTCGGAGCTGTTGGCAGCGCCGCTGAACCCGCCCAAGCCGTTGACTTGCAGAATCTTGATGTCGTCGATGTTTTCCATCGGGCGCACGGATTCGCGGATGATGTCGGGCAGGTGTTTCAACAGGGCGAGGCGCACTTGCATTTCGACTTGCTCGACGCTCAGGACGTTGGCGGCTTCGTTGACGGCGCGGGTACCTTCGGCATCGACTTTGTATTGCTGCTCTTGCGCTTGTGCCAACAGGACTTTGGCATCGGCTTCACCTTTGGCTTGCAGGCGTTGTTTCTCGGCTTCGGCTTCCGCGGCGATGCGCACGGCTTCGGCGCGGTCTTGCGCGGCCTGTTTCTCGGCTTCGGCGGCGACGGTGAGCGAAATCGCGTCTTTTTGTGCGGCTTCTTCGGCGGCAATCAGTTCAACCGCTTTGGCACGCTCGGCGCGTTCGGTTTCGCGTACGGTAATCACGCTCTCTTCTTCACGCACGGCGGCGGCACGGGCTTTGTCGGCCTCGGCTTTGGCTTCGGATTCGGCACGCGATTTCTCGGCAACGGCAATGGCGCGGTCTTGTTCGGCAAGCTCGATAGCTTTGCGGCGCTCGACCTCCGCCTGCTCGACGGCTTGGGCTTTGCGGATGTCTTCGTTTTTAATGTCGCGTTCGGCGGCAATGCGTTTCAAATCCACTTCGCGCTCGGCGGCGATTTTGGCTTCTTCCGCTTCGCGTTTTTTCTGTGCTTCCTGCTCGGCGATGCTAGCTTCCTGTTCGGCGCGGCGCACGGCGATTTCTCGTTCTTGCTCGAGTTTGGCGTATTCTTCTTCGCGCGAGATTTTCAGGCGTTGCTGCTCGGCTTCGAGGTTTTTGGTTTTAATCGCCAAATCGGTGTCTTGTTCGATTTCGTTGCGTTTTTTGCGGCGGCCTTCGATGGTTTCGGTCAGTTTGGTCAGACCTTCCGCGTCAAAGGCGTTTTGCGGGTTGAAAAACTCGAAGCTGGTTTGGTCGAGGCCGGTCAGGGAGACGGTTTCGAGTTCGAGGCCGTTTTTAAACAAATCTTCGCTCACGACTTGTTGCACTTTCTGAACGAAATCAACACGTTTTTCGTGCAGCTCTTCCATCGCCATTTCGGCGGCGACGGCGCGCAGGGCATCGACGAATTTACCTTCGACGAGGTCTTTCAATTCGTCGGGCGACATGGTTTTCATACCCAGCGTTTGCGCGGCGGTGGCAATGCTCTCGGCGCTGGGTTTGACACGGACATAAAACTCCGCCATCACGTCAACGCGCATCCGGTCGCGGGTAATCAACGCCTGCTGCGCCGCGCGGCGCACTTCGAGACGCAATGTGTTCATGTTAACGGGAATGATTTCGTGCAGCACGGGCAGCACCATCGCGCCGCCGTTCATGATGACTTTTTCGCCGCCGAAGCCGGTGCGGACGAAGGAGACTTCTTTGCTGGCGCGGCGGTACAGGCGGGTGAGGATAAGGCCGAGTACGAACAGCGCGACGAGTATGACGCCGGCGATGATGCCGATGGAAACTAAGTTCATGGGTTTTCCTTTCTTGTTGTCGATATATCCTTGAGGGGCGTGGGTTCAGACGGTTTTTTTAGGGTTTGGGGTCGTCTGAAAAGGTTAAAAATCTGGGGTTTTAAAGGTACTCGGATTCTTGAATCCGACAATTTGGGTTATGTGCAATACGGCTTGAAGCGGAACGATTCGTCGGATTCTTGAATCTGACCTACCACGTTTTCTGTTGTTGTGCATATTTTTGGAACAATTTTGCCAACCCATTCCAGCAGTAATATGCAGCACATCCCGACAGTACGGTTAGGATGAAGATAAAGCAGAAAGTAGCAGGCTCAATTCCTTCAGGCAATGCCATTTGGCGCAGAAGCGCATACAGGCAGAGCAAGATGGTTGCCGACCATAACAGTGCAAAAATAAAGCTCCATATCAGCCGCCATACCGTTGCACGGACTTCGGTATTTTTCCGTAGCCGGTAATCGGCAATCAGCCGTTTGCCGCGCAAATATGCAGACACGCCCGCCAAGCCGCTAAAAATCAGGCAAAAAACCACCAATCCTATGTTTTGTTTATCAAAAATGATGCTTGCAAAAAATAAGGCGAAAAATGTTTCAAGCGTCCATATTGCCCAATGAATGGCGGGGTAGCGGATTTGCGGGTTTTCAGACGACCTGAACCAGCCTGTCAGTCGTCCGCCGAAATAGATACCGTACCACGCCCCTGCCGACAATAAGGCGACGAGTATCAGATTTGCAGGTTCACTGCCCGCTCTGGTCAGACCATACAAAGCCGTTACACCCGACAGAAACGCGGCAAGCCACAATATTAAGGCCGCTGTCCATTTCAGCCATAATGCTGCCGAGTTGGACTTTTCCAAACTTGGCTCGTTGTTAAGAGAGTTATCCATACAAATTTGTTTTCTTGATTATTGTTTTGTGTTTTATCAATATTCTTGGGTGTTTCTTTTTTCGCAGTCTGATAGCTGGGTATCTTACCTTGAATTCCACTGCCAACCTGTTAATTCAATAAATTCGTTTTGGGAAGCTGTTGTACAAATATTGTGTCTTCCTAAGCCCAGCAACCCGCCGATGACTGTTGTTCCTCTGCGTTCGGTAATCAGACTGACTCCGACGATGTCCCGCATATGTATACGGTCAAACTTCCTGTAAGCCCCGTCATGTCCGCCTTGATAACGGATGCGTCCGAATGCACCGTAAATAATCAATTTTTCGCGATCAATATAAATCGATTTCCGGGTCGTCAGCCCGCACCACCAACGTTCCACGCGCCACAACCAAAACAGCGTGAGCATAATAGCCAGCAGCCAAGTCATATTGCTTGAAAACGATGGATCCATCCATTTCACCATCTTCGACCAGAGACCGCCTACGCCGATGAGACCGAACAAGAAAGCAACCAAGGGTTGAAACAACAAACCTCTGAATAACGAATGCTGAAACAGTAGTCCGTCGCCGACAACGATGACTCCTCGTGGCAGCTTGTTTTTCAACGCTTCGATGCGGGATTGCATATCGCGCTCGGACTGCGCCAAATAATCCATATCTATCCCCGTTTTGTTTTTCTAATTAATTGATAAATGGTGATTCATTGCAAACCGGCGTTTATCTTTTCAGACGACCTCAATCCACCAAGCTCCCGCTCGGATTCAAAATTGCCTTAAACGTATTTCCCTCCAGCGACACCAGCAACACCGAGTCGCCCTGTTTCAACACTTCGTCAGAATCCGGTTCTGCCATCACATAATGCTGTTGACCATACACATCCTTCACCCGCACCTGCGCCGCGCTGCCTGCCCGCGCCTCGCCCAGCACCACTGTGCCGATGCGTCCGATTAGGCTTTCCTGCGAAACGGCGGTGGTTTCGTCTTTGGGCATGATTTTGTACAGTCCGCCCGCCGTCAGGCGCACCAGCGGCAGCGAAATGAACCACACGGCGACTGCCGCCAGCCATCCATTCAGATAGCTGCCGAACACGGCGGCAAAGGTCGTCTGAAAGAGATAGCCCGTCAGTCCGTACACGGCAAGGAACACGACCATCAGCATCAACACCGGCACGCGTCCGACATACAGCCAGCTCAGAAACCTGACGAACACGCCTGCGTCCGCCGCGTCCAGCCCGACTTCGGTATGCGCGGTTTCGGTCAGGCTGTCGGGCAGCAGGTTGTCCAGCCAGTCGCTGATGCCGCCCGCCAGCATAGAGATGACTTCCAATACGCCGAGCAAAACCATCAGCGCGATGGCGATGCCGAAGATTTCCGTCTCGGGGGCGTTGATTAAATTCCACATATTCCGTTCCTTGTTCTGTCAACTTTCAGACGACCTTAAGTAGACTGCTTGCGAAAATTTGAATGTTTGACTGCCGTCATTCCCGCGCAGGTGGGAATCCAGAAGTTTGCGATTACGGCAATCTTCAAATAATACTTCTGAAGAATCGAGGTCTGGATTCCCGCCTGCGCGGGAATGACGGCATTAGGTATGCCTTATTTGAATTTGACCTATCCGTGCATCCCAAACAGACATTCGGTTTTCAGACGACCTCTCCGCTCTCAATTTCGGCGCGACATTCAATCGGAAAGTTGACCGAGTTGGCGATGAAACACAGGCGGTGCGCTTCGTGATGCAGTTCCAAAGCCCTGGCGTGGTCGCCTCCTGCGGCGATGGTAACGCGCGGCTTCAACACGGCGGAGACGAAACGCCCCGCGCTCCCATTCCCGCCTTCGTCCATCACCGCTTCGGCATGATCGGTGTAGGCGGTAACGCAGATGCCCGCGTCGGCACACAGGTGCAGGTACCATAGTTTGTGGCAGGCAGAAACGGCGGCCAGCAGCATTTCTTCGGGGTTCCAGCGGCCCGCATCGCCGCGGAAAGCCGGGTCAGCGGAACCGTGTAAGTCGGGCTTGCCCTCGGCGGAAACGGTAAAGTTGCGCAAATAAGCGGTGTAGGATGATGTGCCTTTGCCGAGATTGCCCGTCCATGTTGTAGTGGTGCGGTAAGTGTGTTTTTTGCTCATTTTGACATTCCTTTCAATCATTTACTGTTCGCGGCAATAAAGACGGTATCCGCCTTAAAACGCTGGTTCTAGTTGAGCCAGAAATAGGCAGATACGCCAGCCATCACGCTGATGCTCAGCCACAGCAGGATTTTGGTCTCCGCCCATACGTCATCCCAATACCGCCCCCGCAGCGCGCTGATAATGTCGGGTGTGCAACAGAATTCGACGCATTCGACAAATTCTTCCCAATCCTTAAACATCACAAAGTAAAGCAAGACGGCGGTTAGCAAGCCGATCAAAATGGCAAAAATCATCAAAATCCCCTGTTTTTCAGACGACCTGTGCGTATCGTAAAGAAAGGTCGTCTGAAACCGCTCCTAACTTTTCCCTAAGTCCTGCGTGTTTAAATGTCTATACCGACAACAGACGCAAAGGGAACGAAATGAAACATTCTCAGTCGCAATATACAAAACCGCCCAAACCGCTTTTGAAAAAATTGCTGCTTCCTGTCGCCGCTGTTTGCGCCATTTTTCTTGCAGCAGAAGGTTTCGACCTTTACGAAGACTACGCCCAATACCGTATGGAGACAGACCCGGCGTTCGCACAACACCACGACCGTGCTTTGTCCATCCTGCACAGCAGAGGCTACGAAGTCCACGATTCCGACACCGACCTGCATTGGGCAAGACCCGTTTTGGAATTTGAGGCCTACAAAGGCAGCTTGGAATACAAAATCGTGATGTCTTATCCCGATTTGAACATTCTCGTAGAACGCGTCGATTTATAATCCGCTTCCAAATATTCTTGATTTGACTTACCCCACGTCCCGAAAGGATACGACATGAAAAAACTCTTACCGGCATTACTCTTAGGCAGTATCGCACTGACCGCATGCGCCGCCCCTTATCCTTACGACTATTACGATGACGACTATCGTACCGACCGCTACGAGCAGCGTTATGACCGTTACGATGACCGCTATGATGATCGTTATGATGATCGTTATGATCGCGATGACGACCGTTATGACGACTACCGTTACCGCGACGGCAAGTATTACGATGACGACTACATCGAACACCAAATTTACAGCGATCCGTCTTTCGAGCAAAAACGCGCACAAGTGATGCGGATTCTCGAACGACGCGGCTACCAAGTTCACGAAATCGAAGCCGATGACCGCCGCGGCCGCCCCGTATTGAAAGCTGAAGCCTTCAAAAACGGACGCGAATACGACATCGTTTTCTCATGGCCGGATTTGCGCATCATCAGCGAACACATCGACTATTAATTCGATTAATCCGTTCCGCCACACGCCGCAAGGACAAGCTTCGCGCGGCGTTTTTCTTTTCAGACGACCTTTCCGACAAAGGAGGTCGTCTGAAAACTTATTTTCCAGCCTTCAACGCCGCCAATCTTTCAGCAATACGGTTGTTGCGGCTCAAGTCTTCCAATTCCTTCAATTTTGCCAACTGCGCCGCATCGGTACTGCTGTGTACCGCGTTTTGACGACCCATCACGCGGTCGAAAGCGTTGCCGCTTTTTTCGGCATCACGGGCGATGCGGTTGAGGTCGCTGCCACCTGCCGCTTTGCCTGCGCCCGTGCTTTGCTGCGCGGCACGCCAGTCTTGCAACTGCTGCTGCATCTCGCGTTTTTTCGCCTGCAATGCGGCGATAAAGCCTTCAAGTTCTTTTTCCTGCGCGGCGCAGTCGGCGATGGTGTTTTCCAAAACAGGCAGACGCGCTTCGATGTCCATTTGTTCGGCGATACCCGCCTCGGCAAGATCGTCGCGCCCCGCCGCTACGGCGGCTTGCAGGTTGGCATCGATGGCTTCGTGGCGGTTGCTCTCGTCCGCCATTTTCTTGGCGGCAAGGTGTTTCTGCGCCAACACTTTGCCCAATTCGGCACGCACTTCGTCCACCGCCCGCTCGATTTCGCGGATGCTCTCGTTCATTACTGCTTCGGGCGCAAGGTTCTCCGCCGCATCAATCAGGGCATGAAAACCGCCGCTTACCAGACGGCCCACTCTGCGGGATAGGGTTTCGCTCATTTGGATTTTCCTTTCTTTATAAAATCATGAGAAATATTGTGTTTAGCGGGCATTTGATTGTGCCAACCAGTCGTAACATTGCTCCCATGACAATGTTTCGTTTTCGTCTTCTTTGCCTTCCAGCAGGGCTTGTTCTAAAGCTCGTCTGAATGTGGCGCGGGTATCCAGGTGGGCAAACCAAGCCGACAGTCGGGCAGCGAATTGCGTTCTATTCGGACAATGCTCGGGCAGATAGCAGACTTTGTGCCAATCCGGCTCGTCGCTTCCATACGGAATTTCTAAATACAAGTCGACAAATTCGCGTAAAGCTGCCGTTTTATCCGCCTGCTCCGTCCACACTGCCAGCAGTTCGTCGACAACATCCAATCCGGCGAATTGAAACATATTCAGCCAAACGACCAAGCAGCCTTCATAGCGTGGCGCGGTCAGTTGCGAGTCAAACCAAGCGGCGGCGAAACGTTTTAACCAATCGATTTCTTCTTTTTTCCAGCATTCAGGCAAATTGCAACGCAACTTATCGAGCAACGTTTCATCAAGCGATCGGACATCTTCCTCGTTGACCAAAGCCTGCAAAATACGCGGCAGAAAATGTTTCATGTCTAAAGCCGTCGCAGCTCCTTTGTCCAAAGGCACGCTGCCCAAATACGCCTGCAACATATCGGTAGGAATCTCGCGCAACGGATATTCCAACAACGCCTGTTGGAAATCTTCGGGAGAGCAGCTATTGCAAGTGCAGATATTCAGCGGGAAGCGCACGCTGTAAGGTGCAAATAGTTCGTATGCTTCTGCTATCCATTTTTCCATCTGTTTGCCTCTGTCTTTGATGTCCGATATGAATGTTTAGGAATGAAAGGGAAGCGGGTTTCAGACGACCTCAAACCTTACACTACTTGCTATGCGTGATTTCTTCCAGCCGACCGTTTGCTCCAATAACGGCGCGGAAATTGCCGCCCAATGCTTTAGGTGGTTTGCCGCTGATAATCCAATGTTCCCCGTCTTTTTTCACCCGATACGGCTTTTGCGCTTGAGCGGTTTGTTCACCGTAATGCTGCGTCACATAAATTTCGGTCAGCCGCAGGACTTGTTGCTCGGTAACAGGTTGTGCGCCGCCGTCCGCGCTCGCAGCCAAAGAAGGATAGATGAACATACCGGTCAGAAGCCAATGGTGGATTTTCATTTTTCAATCAGCCTTTTATTTACGCTTCATGTATTGATATTCTTTAACTCATTTGGTCTTAATACAAAAGGTTGCTCTCTGCATTTCTCAGCCATTTTTGCCATCTGGTTTTACTCTCCATATTCAGGCGAACGCCAGTTGATTCTACACATTTCCTTATTGGAAACTTCTGGATATTCAAGACCTGCCAAACATTTTTTCTCCCAGTCTAAACATTCCTGTTTACTTGAAGAAACAGTAACTACTTTTTCCGGGTGACCCTCTAATACATGGCGACAATCTTTCCTAATCCATTCTACAAACTGATCATCCACATTCTCATAATGTGGCAAATACATATAGCAGAACTTCTTCTCGTTCTTTGCCATACATGCCGTCAACGGATCTGCCTTCTCACGCCCTTTCCATCCTGCCCCGCCAGCCATTGCGCTACCTAATACGAATTCCACCTGATGGTTCGGATAAAACGCCACCGTAATGTCTTCGGGTTTCGTATATTCAGGCAACTGCGCCGTATAACGGTACGTCGTCTCGTCGTCAATCGCCCCCGACCCCTCCTGCCATAAAACGGTATATTTCAGATCCGGATGCCACTTGACGGGAAGGTTCGCGCAACAATTAATGCCGCCTCCCGCAAGTGCGGTCAGGTTATCACCGCCAACAGGATAATAACCGTCCATATAGATGGGACTGTTCGAATTCTCCTTGATTTGCGGATCAGCTTTACCGCCCACGTAATAAAGGCTGAAGGTAACGCCCCTATCGGCGTTGTAATTGACGCTGCGGACGGAAACAGGGACGCTGCCGGACGGTTTGGGTTCAACCTGCGTGCAGGCTGACAAAAATAGGGAAAAAAATAACAAATAGGGGTAGGGTTTCATTAAGTATTCCTTAAAAATGGGAACAGTAGCCTGAAAAGAGATGTCAGACAGCTTCTTGATAATCAAATTTACTCATTAAAACCATGTCATCTGTACCCCATATTTCAGTCAGCCTTTCGCTCAAGCTTTAAACCTCACCCGCCTGCTGCACAATTTTCGCCAGTTTCAAAGTGTTCTCAAGCTGTTGCAGTACGGTATCGTCGTATGCCGCGCCTTTGCCGGTTACGGCGAGCTGCAAGATGCTGTCGGTCAGGCGGACGATGCGCCACATCAGTTCGCGTTCGTATTTTTTCAAATCGTCGAGGTCGGCTTCTTCGGGCAGGTCGGCGGCGAGCGTCGCGCCTAAGTCGGGCAGCTGCTCAAACAAACGCGCCACGATATGCGAATGCGCCCCCGCCTGCTTTTCCGCGTGCAATACATCATGTTTCGCCGCTTGGAAAAACTGCTCCTGCGCCGTCAGCGCGGAACCGTAATCGCGCGTCTGCGTATGCGCCAAACGCGCCTGCTTGAGCAGCTCGCGGATTTTTTCAGACGGCGTATTCGCGCCTTCGATTTTTAATTCGGCAATAAAATCAGCGTCTTCCTGAGTGATTCGCACGCTAACGGGGATACGGTTTGTCGCATTCATATTCGTTTGATTTGTTTTGTATTCATTTGAATACAAATGTACAGAATGAAATGACAAGATGCAATGTTCAAAACAGTTTAATTATGTAAATACCGGCCCATCTGAGCAATCATCCCTATCCGCCCCTTGTTTTCAGACGACCCTAACCCCTTATAAATACAAACAATCGACATATCCAAAGTCATAACAAATGCCGTATAATCAAGCCCCAAGTTTCCCCAGCCCTGAAGGTCGTCTGAAAACCATGCACTCAACTTACGCTACCGTACAGCGCGATTTGCTCGAAGCCAATCACCTTTCTCCCGAGCTGCTCGCCAAAAGCCTGAGCATCATCGGCGCGCATCACGTCGATTACGCCGACATCTACTGCCAGCGCACTGCTTTTGAAAGCTGGCACTTGGAAGAGGGTATCGTCAAATCGGGCAGTTTCCAAATCGATCAGGGTGTGGGCGTGCGCGCTGTTTCGGGCGAAAAAACCGCTTTTGCCTATGCGGACAGTTTGTGTATCGATTCGATCAACCGTTCCGCCCAAGCCGTCCGCGTTATCGGTGCGGCAGGCGGCGAAGCTTCTGTCAAAGTACCGTCCGCTGCATACGGCAAATCCGTTCATGCGACGCTGAATCCCATTATCGGTCTCGACTCCGCTGCCAAAGTTGCTTTGTTAAACAAAGTAGAAACGCTTGCCAAAGCCGCCGATCCGCGCATTGTGCAAGTGATGGCGGGGCTGACCTGCGAATACGACATGATTTACATCGCCCGCCTCGACGGCCGACACGCCGCCGACATCCGTCCGATGGTACGCCTGAACGTTACCGTCATCGCCAAACAGGGCGACAGGCGCGAACAGGGCAGCGCGGGCGGTGGCGGACGCTATGACTTGGCTTATTTCGATGAAACTTTGGTGCGGCAGTTTGTCGATTCAGCCGTCAAACAAGCCCTGATTAATCTTGAATCCCGCCCTGCACCCGCGGGCGAAATGACCGTTGTCTTGGGCAACGGCTGGCCGGGCGTGTTGCTGCATGAAGCCGTCGGACACGGCTTGGAAGGCGATTTCAACCGCAAAGAAACCAGTGTCTTTTCAGGTAGAATCGGCGAGCGCGTTGCCGCCAAAGGCGTGACCGTCGTTGACCAAGGCGACATCGCCGACAGACGCGGTTCGCTCAATATCGACGACGAAGGCAACGAAACACGCCGCACCGTATTGATTGAAGACGGCATCTTGGTCGGCTATATGCAGGACGAAACCAACGCTCGCCTGATGGGTACGCAATCCACTGGCAACGGCCGCCGCGAAAGTTACGCCTCCGCCCCCATGCCGCGCATGACCAATACTTTCATGGAAAACGGCGGCTACGAACCCGACGAAATCATCGCGTCTATCGACAAAGGCATTTACGCCGTCAATTTCGGCGGCGGACAGGTGGACATCACCAGTGGCAAATTCGTCTTCAGCGCATCCGAAGCGTGGTGGGTCGAAGGCGGCAAACTGCAATATCCCGTCAAAGGCGCAACCATCATCGGCAACGGCCCTGAAGTGTTGAAACACGTCTCCATGATAGGTAACGATACTGCGTTGGATAGCGGTGTCGGCGTGTGCGGCAAAGATGGGCAGAGTGTTCCTGTCGGCGTCGGGCAACCGACCTTGCGGATTGATTCGGGACTGACCGTCGGTGGCAGTGAGATTTAAGGCAAGTAAAAATAAAACGTCGTCTGAAAACTGTATTGAGGGTTTTCAGACGACGTTTTGTAACATATTCAAGCCAACCCACATTCATTCTACCTGTGGTTTGCCGCCCTCTTCTGCGCCACCATCGGCATCTTGTTAGGAAAGAACTGGCTAAAAAAACAGAAAAAGAAAACGACAGCCTAATGCCTCACAATAAAAGTTGTCTGAAACCGATTTGACATGTATTTCAAACCGATTTCCATTTTCAGACGCCTCCTCCTCCCTCCTCTTCCATTGATATAATGATCACTTTTTCAGACGACCTTTCCTCATGAACATCACCCAAATCCTCTCTCAAGAACTCTCCGCCACCGCCGCCCAAATCACCGCCGCCGTCGACCTTTTGGACGACGGTGCGACCGTGCCGTTTATCGCCCGTTACCGCAAAGAAGCCACGGGCGGGCTGGACGATACGCAGTTGCGCCAGCTTGCCGAGCGGCTGCAATACCTGCGCGAGCTGGAAGAGCGCAAAGCCGTTGTTTTAAAAAGCATTGAAGAGCAAGGCAAACTTTCAGACGACCTCAGGGCGCAAATCGAAGCCGCCGACAACAAAACCGCGCTGGAAGACCTGTATCTGCCCTACAAGCCCAAACGCCGCACCAAGGCGCAAATCGCGCGCGAACACGGGTTGCAGCCGCTGGCAGACGTGTTGCTTGCCGAGCAGCCACAGAACGTGGAAGCCGCCGCGCAAGGTTACCTGAACGAAAACGTCCCCGACGCCAAAGCCGCATTGGACGGCGCGCGCGCGATTCTGATGGAGCAGTTTGCCGAAGACGCGGAACTCATCGGCACGCTGCGCGACAAGCTGTGGAACGAAGCCGAAATCCACGCGCAAGTCGTTGAAGGCAAAGAAACCGAAGGCGAAAAATTCAGCGATTATTTCGACCACCGCGAACCCGTCCGCGCCATGCCCAGCCACCGCGCGCTGGCGGTTTTGCGCGGCCGCAACGAAGGCGTGTTGAACATCGCGCTCAAATACCAGCCCGACGACACGCCGATTACGCAGCAAAGCGAATACGAGCAACTCATCGCCCGCCGTTTCAAGGTTTCAGACGGCCACAAATGGCTGCGCGACACCGTGCGCCTGACTTGGCGTGCAAAAATCTTTTTGTCGCTGGAACTTGAAGCCTTAGGTCGTCTGAAAGAAGCCGCCGACACCGACGCGATTACCGTGTTCGCCCGCAATCTCAAAGACTTGCTGCTCGCTGCGCCTGCCGGACGGCTGACCACTTTGGGTCTCGACCCGGGCTACCGCAACGGCGTGAAATGCGCCGTGGTAGATGACACGGGCAAGCTGCTGGATACCGTCATCGTCTATTTACACCAAGAAAACAATATGTTGGCAACACTGTCGCGCCTGATTAAACAGCACGGCGTGAAGCTCATCGCCATCGGCAATGGCACCGCCAGCCGCGAAACCGACAAAATCGCGGGCGAACTGGTGCGCGGAATGCCGGAAATGGGGCTGCACAAAATCGTCGTGTCCGAAGCCGGCGCGTCGATTTATTCCGCGTCCGAACTGGCGGCACGCGAGTTCCCAGACTTGGACGTTTCCCTGCGCGGCGCGGTGTCCATCGCCCGCAGGCTGCAAGACCCGCTCGCCGAACTGGTCAAAATCGACCCCAAATCCATCGGCGTGGGCCAGTATCAGCACGACGTGAACCAAAGCCAGCTCGCCAAATCACTGGACGCGGTGGTCGAAGACTGCGTGAATGCCGTCGGCGTGGACGTGAACACCGCCTCCGCCCCGCTCTTGGCGCGGATTTCCGGTTTGAATCAAACCCTTGCCCAAAACATCGTCGCCTACCGCGATGAAAACGGCGCGTTCGACAGCCGCAAAAAATTGCTGAAAGTACCGCGTTTGGGCGAAAAAACCTTCGAGCAGGCGGCGGGCTTTTTGCGGATTAACGGCGGCAAAGAGCCGCTGGACGCAAGCGCCGTCCACCCCGAAGCCTATCCCGTCGTCGCCAAAATGCTGGCGCAACAAGGCATTACCGCCGCCGAACTCATCGGCAACCGCGAGCGCGTGAAGCAAATCAAAGCGTCCGACTTTACCGACGAACGCTTCGGCCTGCCGACCATTTTGGACATCCTGTCCGAACTGGAAAAACCCGGCCGCGACCCGCGCGGCGAGTTTCAGACAGCCTCCTTCGCCGAAGGCATCCACGAAATCAGCGACTTGCAAGTCGGCATGATACTCGAAGGCGTAGTTTCCAACGTCGCCAACTTCGGCGCATTCGTGGACATCGGCGTCCATCAGGACGGCTTGGTGCACATCTCCGCCCTGTCTAATAAATTTGTCCAAGACCCGCGCGAAGTGGTGAAAGCCGGCGACGTGGTGAAAGTGAAAGTGCTGGAAGTCGATGCCGCCAGAAAACGTATCGCGCTCACCATGCGCTTGGATGACGAACCAGGCGGCGCAACCAAAGGCAACAGGTCGTCTGAAACCCGACATCAGGAACGCCGCGACCGCAAACCCCAACGCAACGACCGCACCCCGACCAATTCGGCGATGGCGGATGCGTTTGCGAAGTTGAAGCGGTAACATTAGTCTGAAGTGCTATTTAAAGTAAAACCGTTTTGAAACAAATAAATAAAATTAAATTGTAAAAAAAATCCCGTTTTTTTATCATATCGAAGCGATATAGCAAAAAAATGGGATTTTTTTATTAATTAACCGAAAACCTAAAATGTACTCGATCGAACAATTCCCTCCCGAAGCAGACCTCGAAACGGTCCCTGTCTTGAAAAAACTGAATTCCGCACATCGTTATCTGGCCGAATTAAAAGGTATCTGCCGCAACATTCCCAACCAAGGCATTCTGATTAACACGCTGTCTTTGCAGGAAGCCAAAGACAGTTCGGAAATCGAAAATATCATTACCACCCATGACGAACTGTTCCGTGCAGGAATATCGGCAAGTCCATCCAGTCCTACCATCAAAGAAGTGCAAAATTATGCTTCAGCGCTGCATTGCGGCTTCGACCTTATCCAAAAACACGGAATGCTGACCAACAATCATATTTTGACGATACAGGCCGAGTTGGAAAAGAACCGTGCCGGATTCCGTAAACAGTCGGGGACGATGCTGAGAAACGACCGTACCGGCGAAACCGTCTATACGCCGCCGCAACATACGGACGACATCATCCGCCTGATGAGCAGATTGGAAGCATTTATCAACGACGACAACACGGAAAAACCTATCGACCCGCTTATCCGCATGGCGCTGCTCCATCACCAGTTTGAAAGCATTCACCCGTTTTACGACGGCAACGGCAGAACAGGCAGGATTATCAATGTGCTGTATCTGGTTTTAACCGGATTGCTGGATATTCCAGTCTTATACCTCAGCCGCTATCTAGTACGGAACAAAAGCGAATATTACCGCCTGCTGCAACACGTACGCGATACGGGTGAATGGGAAGGCTGGCTGCTGTATATGCTGGAAGCTGTGGAACAAACCGCCAAGGACGGCATCGATACCGTGCAGCAGATCCATCAGGCGATGCTGGACTACAAACACCGCATCAGGGAAAACTTCAACTTCTACAGCCAAGACCTGATTAACCACCTGTTCAATCATCCCTACACAAAAATCGATTTCCTGATGAAAACGCTGAAAGTTTCCCGCCCCAGTGCCGCCAAATACCTGGACGAACTGACAGAAGGCGGATTCCTGCACAAAGAAAAGATAGGCAGAAGCAACTACTATATCAATATCGCGCTGATGAATATTTTATTACCAACTGATTAATAACATTTGAAACTTACCCAATATCGAATCAATATATTGCTTACCTGACGCCCGATGGCTTATCGATACGAACAAGCGTATAGTTTGAGATATTGCAAACCCATCATCACCACCCAAGGAGTCCAAACTATGAAACCTGTTTTGTTTGCCGCACTGATTTCCTGTTTTTCCGTTGCTGCCTATGCGGCTTGCGCCGACAGCCAGCAGCAGTGTGTGATTTATAAAAACGGCAATGTGGCGACTGAAGGCGGCTGTTCGGTCAACAAGTGTCAGAATGCCGATGCGCAGGTGTTGAAATGGAAGCTGAAAAACGGTAAAGGCGTAACCGTGGAAATCGGGAAAAACGGCAAAGTTTTGGTGAACAAAAAACCGGGAGCGAAGGCGAACAACAGCAACGCGGCAGGCATGGGCTTGACGTGTTATGCCGCCGATGCGGACAAGCGTGAGCAGTTCTGCTCGACCAATTATTGATACGACCAGCATGAAAAAGGTCGTCTGAACATTTTTCAGACGACCTTTCATATTTATACGGACACGCCGACTGCGCGGGCAATTGCCAACCCCTCTTCCGCGCTCATGTAAACAGGGCTTTCAGGGCGGTCGCTGCGGACAATATCGCCGTCTCGGAACATGACTAATTCATCAACAGCTAATTGCGACCAAGTTTCGTCTCGGGTCAAGGGCAGTGTGGCAATAACGGAGACTTTGTCATTCGGGGTGGTAACTGCGGAAAAATCGACCATCACGTCATCATCCAAAAGCCGTGCCTTGCCGAAAGGAGCTTTGCGCACGATATAGTGCAGCAGCGTGCTGGCATGTGCAAACAGGCAGTCGCCGTTGGACATCACAAAATTGAACAATCCAAAGCGGCGAATTTCGTGAGTTAGCGCAGCAACGGCATCAAACAAAGTATCGGAATCAGGTTTCTCAGCAAAACGGCTGCGAAGCCGGTTGAGGATATAACAAAATGCACGTTCGGAGTCGGTCGTACCGACAGCATGGTAATACTCGCCTTGTTCCGGATAAAAATCAATCAAATGCCCGTTATGCGCAAAGAGCCAATATTCGCCCCACATTTCGCGCATAAAAGGATGGGTATTGGCCAAAGAAGTCTGCCCTTGCGAGGCTTTACGGATGTGGGCGATGACGTTTTCAGATTTAATTTGATAGGCGCGAACCAAGTCGGCAACCGGAGAATTTGCGCTGGGCTTATCATCGTGAAACAATCGTACACCTTTCCCTTCAAAGAAACCGATACCGAATCCATCGGCGTGATGGTCGGTAATGCCGCCGCGGCGGCGGAAACCCTCGAAGGAAAACATAATGTCCGTTGGGGTATTACAGTTCATGCCGAGCAGTTGGCACATAATTTTGACCTTTATTGTTTTAATAGGAATAGAACAGTCGGATTATGGTACATTGGACAATCCGTTTCAATAGACACGATACAGTATCCCCACAAAATCAATACAACTCTTCATAGCAGGACATCACAATAATAAAAACCGGATTTCAAAATGAAATCCGGTCTACGATATATTCAAATTTAAAGCATTCATCAAAGGTATTTAGCTGCCAAATATCCTGCCGCTACCAAGCCGAATATAGCCAACACACCCAAAACAGAAACTAGAACAATCATGTTGCGCTTGGAAGTAAGGGCCTCCAGTCTAGGATCCTGTCCCAACTCCTGCCGCAATTTGCTTTCAAGTTCGGCACGGATCTCTTTCCGCATCAACTTCTCTTCCCGCTCTTTTTCAAGTTGCAATTTATGAGCGATTTCAGCTTGTTTTTTATGTTCGAACGCAACCTTTTCCTGCCATTCTATGCGTTTGCGTTGGATAATTTGTTCGGTTGCACTGGCAAAATGGAAATGGCAGACGGCACATTCATCCGCTGCCACATCCTCAGTAATCGTCATACAAACGGGACATTGCTTTAAAGAGGTCTCCTCATTGTCACCTTCAGTCTCGCTTACCTGCAACTCCATGGATTGACGCACAATAACATCAAGCCCCAAGTAGTTGAAATACTGCTGCGCATTCTCGCGCTCGTCCTGTGTACAATTCTCGGCAATAATCGCTTGCGGACGTTCAGAAAGTGCCTGAACCAAATCTTCTGCTTCTTTTTCCGGCAAGTTATCATATAGGCATGCATTGATACGCTCATGATCGACATCTGGCGGATAAGAAACATAGACATCGTAAAGTTTGTCAGAGTTTTTCATTGTTATCCTAGAACAAACCGAACTTTTAATCCCATTCACGGAAACCGGCTTGATTTTCCTATACCATAATACACGGCAGCGATCCGTCAACTTATCATCTGACTTAGACACCACTCCCGAAATTTATTAAATTACTCAAATATCTGATAGTTATCCCTTTAGATAAACAACCCTATCGGCAAAAAACCAGATGCAAATCAAATAACAGACAACATAATAGTACATGAGTAAATATTCCCAAAGGGAATTATAGATTATAAGACAGATGATTTTTATTGGAAAGCAATTACAAACGAAAGGCCGTTTGTATAAACAAACGGCCTTTTTTTATCTACATATGGTTCAAACTGAGAAGGATGAACCACAACCGCAAGTCGTTTCCGCATTCGGATTACGAATAACAAATTGCGATCCTTGCAAACTTTCAGTGTAATCAATTTCCGCACCAACCAAATATTGGTAGCTCATCGGGTCCACCAAGAAAGTCAGGCCGTTTTTCTGAATTTCAAAATCGTCATCATTTTTGATTTCATCAAAAGTAAAACCATACTGGAATCCCGAACAACCTCCGCCATTAACAAACACGCGTAATTTCAAATCGGGATTGTTTTCTTCTGCAATCAAATCGGCAACCTTGGTACAGCAGCTATCAGTGAAAATAATTGGACTTTCGTCTGACATGATGTGTTTCCTTTTATATGAATATTTTCGATATTGTCCTGCAAACCTTAACCTAAAGCAAGTCTGCCCTCAGATTGACCGGCATCAAGAGTTGCAGCTTCACGGACTTCTCCATGCAAGATGGAGTCCACTTCTATATTTATCAATAGAGATAAAAACCATAAACCACTACTTAACAAGTCGTCTGAAAATACAAGGACTACACCATTCAAATATTTCGCCCGAACCACTCGACACGCCCGATAATGGCAACATCGTCAGTCAAATTATTCAAATCAATTTCAAAAGTCGGATAAGCCTCATTGGCGGAAATCACATTCACCACCCCGCCTGGCATCAGCTGTAATCGTTTTACCAACAAATTCTCATTAAGCCTCAAAACGTACAGCCCATCCTTCGGCGCAGTCTCAGCATGATTGATTAAAATAGTATCCCCATCATTCAAAACCCCTTCCATAGAATCCCCCTTGACCGAAATAACGGAAAGGTTTTTAGTATCACGGGTAACATAATTTTCTACCCAATACCGACGGAATGCCATGGTAAAAACAGGTTTTTCATCACCTACTAACCGCCCATGTCCGGCGGCAGCCTGAATATCATAACGAGGAACGAAGACAAACTCGTCGATATCAACCGGATTGCCCAATGTATCATAAGCAACTGCAGTAGAAGACGGAACTTGCGCATTAGGGAACGGACTCCCCTCCCCAGTCAACAGCCAGTCAATACTGCAACCTTTCAGTTGTTTGATTTTTTTTAGAGTTTCCGATTTCGGCAATCCACCTTCGTTCCAAATCCTACTAAATCCCGCAATAGTCATATCAATGTCTGCGGCAATTTTGGCTTGACGCGCCTCGTCTTTCCACAAAAACACCAATCTGTCTTTAAATGTATCCATATCAATCCTCAAGCTGAAATGCGCCTCCTACAATGAAGCACTTGAGTTTATTTTACCTTAGTTTTATTAAAAATGTAAGAAAAATATTAGTTGAATTAAGAAAAAGTATTGCATTTTTTGTTTTTGCTTAGTATGATTCTTCCAACGCTTCAAACAAACCAAACCTTCTTCAGCCATAATCAGGTAAAAACATGGCTCGCATTACGATGATTGTAATCAGATTTTCATGAAGCAAAGACTGTTTGACACAAGCAAGTAAGAAAAATCTTAGTTTTATTTGATTGGAGGATATAATGAACCGTTACCGTAAAAATGCATGGCTCGCCGTTGCTGCCTTCGTTTTAGGATTTTTGGCATTTCCTTTCAGTTATTCAGAAGCCCATCAATCTTCCGAACAAAATCTCTCTGCCGAGATGTGCGACCGCCTTAGCGGAATGGCCTCCGACAAAATGGACGGTATCCAATTATCCGTTGCCCAAGAATGCGATACACTCGAAGCCTCACACGATTGGGAACAACAATACGGCGGACTAAACGAACATGAGATAATTGCAGGCATTGTGTACGAATAACTGTTGCATGTTCGAAACTATGCAGGTTTATAGAATACCGACACCTACTTTTTACAACAAACCAAAGCTTTTCAGACGACCTTCTATGTCATCTGAAAATACTTTCTCCAATCCAACAAAGCATTTACATCCAAACATACGGACACGAAGCTAACAAACCGGTTTGACCCGTACTGAAATACTGACTACTACTGTACATTAAGGGTCGTCTGAAAATTTTCAGACGACCCTTAATGTCTAAAATTCTACAAACTTCCCGCCGATACCCAATCAAAACTCAGTACGAACTGTCCTTCTCTAACAGAAACCCCATTTTTATTTTACAATATCGCCCTTTATCTTTCATTCCAGCTTCCTTATGAACGAACACGTTTCCGTCCCCTCTCCCGTCGGCGAAGACTACCTGCTGTTAGGCCAGTACGCCGAACGCGCCTATCTCGAATACGCCATGAGCGTGGTCAAAGGCCGCGCGCTGCCTGAAGTTTCAGACGGTCAAAAGCCCGTGCAGCGGCGCATTTTGTTTGC